>CBFDCD010000125.1:0-6101 GCA_965603225.1 uncultured bacterium | reverse complement strand
TCTAAAAAAATAAGTTGCTATTAAATATTACGGAGCTGTTCACAGCTCTCGGTTCAAGGTTTTTCCTTGCTTTCTAAGTTCATGTTTACCTTTATGCTTATCCGCAATCCATGATTATTCATCACAGAGACATTGCCTCTCTACGAGCCGAAGGCAGGCCCATAGCAGGAATATGTCATTTTTAGTGTTAACCCGCATAAGTAATTTAAATTATTAGTTCATTTGATTTTCAGTAAATTCTAAGCACGAATCACTAAATGCTAAATAAATACAAATGACCTAAATCCAAAATCCAAAACATATCAAATTGGCCACATATGTTGTATAAGCACATGAAATGTTTTTGTCATTTGATATTTGTATTTTGATATTGTTTAGAGCTTAGATATTCGAATTTCGTATTGATATCCCGTTGTTGGTAGTGCAAATGTATTAAATCTTACTCGGTTAGTGCCGACTTTGACCTTTCCCTGAGGCCCATAAATTTATACGCACAGGTGATAGATCAAGGATAATAAGAATAAATTTATCGTGGACGTTAAACGGTTACTAAAATTTGAAACTTAGTTAAACGCAAATAAAAAGTCAATTATATTTAAATTGTTATATATTTTTATTGACAATAAAAAGACCTTAAGGCATAAAAAAACTCCGTTTTGCAATGAATGCCTTGAAAAATTGCATTCGGATAATTATATTGACACAATAATTTAAAAGAAAGGATGTGGTTATCATGGTTTGTACAACAGTAAGGAATGGTTCGGAATGCATTTTTATGGGTAAAAATGGATGCCAGTTTATTGGCGGCAGTTGTCATCCAATCATTGATAAATGTGATGGCTGTCAGAGAGCAGTGGAATATCTCTCCGAAAAATACTGTATGATTTTTCCTGAGCCTTCAAGTAAATGGAAAAATGGAGCCTGTAATATGGCTACACACATACAGTCCGAAACAAAAAAGGCCGGTAACAAAATAAATCCCCTCAAGGCCTCGAAAAGATCCCACTAAAAACAGTTACAAAGGGATACTACTAGCCCTTCCGTGTTATATTGATTTGTTAAATAGTAGAACATTATATACACGAAAGAGCATGTGTATAGGTATGTCCAATTATGGAGTTCTTTACCTTATAACTTGAAAAATGGTAATTATTCAGGTTGTCAGGTTAAAGACTGAAGGCTGAAGTGTTTCAACGACTCGTAATGATTGAATCAAGCCATGCAAAACCTTCTCTGCTTTGATTATTGTTGGTTAAAGCGGCACTGATACATCAATCATGCCAATTCATCAGCCGGCTCATATGCACGGGGTTTTGCGTGATCACGCCTGTCTGCATGCAACGCAAAGGTAGGCATACTTTATCCCTGTCAACCTTCCACCTTCAGTCTATCCACCTGGGCAGTAACGAAATAATGTGTATCGAAATAATGTTGACAATTATTTTTTAATAATTTAGGGTATCTTAAATACTTTTGCACTTTAATAACTATGAATAGTGAACATAAAAAAATTATATCCATTATCAAGGCGGCAAGGTTTAATCTGCTTTTCCTGCTACTTTTGCTATTGTTGTGCCCGCTTAAACCACCAGGCCTGATAATGCAATAAACCTCATTAAATAAAATAAAAAAATCCGTTATCAGGCCAGACTTGATAACGGATTTTTTTTGATAACCTTTAAACGATTCAGCAAACAACCCAAAATCTCCGTTTCAAGGTTACATACGAACTACACTTTTTGTGTAACAGTTTAATATAAAAGGCCACGGTGATTTTTCTGAAGCGACTGTTGTCTTCCGTCTCGGAGGGAAGGACTTCGTCTTTTTCTGATAGCAGGTAAACCATTTACTATAAGGAGGTTATATTATGTCGGATAAGGTTATTATATTTGACACTACCCTGCGTGATGGGGAACAATCCCCCGGGGCAAGCATGAATACTGCAGAGAAACTGAGGCTTGCTATTCAGCTTGAAAAGTTAGGGGTAGATATAATTGAGGCCGGATTTCCATCTGCCTCAGTCGGTGATTTTGAGGCAGTACAAATGATATCGGAAAAAGTTAAAGTAGCTAAGATCGCAGCCCTTGCAAGAACAACAAAGGAAGATATCGACCGAGCCTGGCTGGCCTTAAAATATGCCAGAAGGCCAAGAATAAACATATTTATTGCTACATCCGATATCCACCTGACACACAAACTTAAAATGAGTAGAGATCAGGTAAAAAAAATGGCAACTGATGCAGTAAAATATGCCAAAACATTTTTACCTGACATTGAATTTTCTGCAGAGGATGGTTCCCGCAGTGATAAAGACTTCCTGTGTGAGGTATTTGAGGCAACCATTGAAGCAGGAGCAACAACCATAAACCTGCCTGATACCGTAGGCTATGCAATGCCTGATGAGTTTGCTCAACTTGTACGCTATATTATGCACCATACACCTAACATACATAAGGCCGTAATGAGTATTCACTGCCATAATGATCTTGGTCTGGCAACTGCAAATACTTTAGCGGGCCTCAAGGCAGGGGCCAGGCAGGCAGAGGTAACCATCAATGGAATAGGTGAAAGGGCCGGCAATACATCACTTGAGGAAGTGGTTATGGGTATTTACACCAGAAAAGAACAGGTTAACCTTGCCACCGGTATTAACACAGCAGAAATTCACCCTACAAGCCGCCTTGCTTCTCTTATAACAGGAATAGTGGTGCAACCCAACAAGGCGGTAGTAGGTTCAAATGCATTTTCCCATGAGGCAGGAATTCATCAGGACGGTATACTTAAAGCCCCTATTACATACGAGATCATGCGGCCTGAAACAGTTGGTCTTTCAAGCAGCCAGCTTCTCCTTGGTAAACATTCAGGTCGACATGCCTTAAAGGAAAAAATTGCTACGCTTGGTTATGAATTAAAAAAAGAGGAGTTGGACCGTCTTTTTGTAAGGTTTAAAGACCTTGCCGACAAAAGAAAGGAGATATTAGACGATGATATAGAGGCAATTATAGTCGAAGAATTTCTGAGAACCCCGGATATCTACAAACTTGAATACCTTAATGTAATAAGCGGCACTGTAGTCGTGCCTACAGCTACGGTAAAAATGACGATAGACGGCCGCATCGCACAAAGTGCAGGTTTTGGCGTAGGACCTATTGATGCTACCTTCAATACCATTGCAAAAATGGTCAAGACAAAATCTGTTCTTACCCGTTTTTCAGTCAACTCAATCACGGGTGGTATGGATGCCCAGGGTGAGGTTATAGTAAAACTCAAGGAGGGTAATTTCGTAGTCCTTGGTAAGGGCGCTGACCCTGATATCATAACTGCCAGTGCAAAGGCCTATATTAATGGTCTTAACAGGCTTGAATATGTTAGGAGGAGTTCAAAATCGTAAGCGCAATAAAGTTTCATTATTAATATTATAGAAGAGTGAATATTTTTCTTGACATTAAAGTTCGAATCGAGAAAACTATACGGATAAAAATTGGGGGATCGTTTAGTGGTAAGACGACAGGTTCTGGCCCTGTTAACCGAGGTTCGAGTCCTCGTCCCCCAGCCAGCGTTTATTCCACTTCATCTTAGAGGTGGTTAAATATTCATGGTCCCATCGTCTAGTGGTCTAGGACGCCGGCCTCTCACGCCGGTAACACGGGTTCGAGTCCCGTTGGGACTACCAGTAAAAACCAACCCTTTGACTTTCCCAATAAGAGCCAAAGGGTTTTTTGTTAGTCAAGTATGATTATCCCGTAAAAAGTACTTTTACTCGCTCATGGTGCCCATTTTGGGATTTATGAAATGCCTCGCTAAATTTCAAAAACTCGGCCTAACGGCCTCAAATTCAGCCGCCGTACTTTTGGAGGGCAGCTTGTCCGCTTCAGCGGGATTAACGCTCAGCATTTCATAAATCATTTCCCAAAAGTGGCCAAAATTGCTCGCAAAAGACTTTTTACTTCTTTATAAAATATGAATTGTCCTATTTATAAATCATAGTGGAGTTATAAAATGAATAACGCTAAGCCTGTCCCGTCCGACTTTATCCGCAGTATTATTGCGGAAGATTTAACGGTAAATAAAAATAATGGCAGGGTACATACCCGTTTTCCACCTGAACCGAATGGTTATCTGCACATTGGTCATGCCAAGTCTATCTGTCTCAATTTTGGAATAGCAGATGAGAACAAAGGCGGTTTATGCAATTTGCGGTTTGATGACACTAATCCAAGCAAGGAAGAGGTAGAATATGTAGAATCAATCAAGGAGGATATAAAATGGCTTGGATTTGACTGGAATGACCGTTTGTTTTACGCATCAGACTATTTTGAGCAGCTCTATGAGTATGCATTGCAGCTTATCAAATACGGTAAGGCCTACGTATGTGATCTTAGCTTGCAGGAAACAAAAGAATACCGGGGCACCTTGACTGAACCAGGAAGGGAAAGCCCATATAGAAATCGCTCAGTAGAGGAAAACTATGATCTGTTTAAGCGCATGAGGGCAGGTGAATTTCCAGACGGATCAAGGGTCCTTCGGGCAAAAATTGATATGGCATCTCCAAATTTAAATATGCGTGACCCGGTTATATACCGCATTCTTCATACAGCCCATCACAGGACAGGGGATAAATGGTGCATATATCCCATGTATGACTTTACCCACGGCCTTTCCGACTCCATCGAGGGTATCACGCATTCCATTTGTACACTTGAATTTGAAGATCACCGCCCATTATACGACTGGTTTCTTGACGAATTAAAGGTTTTCCATCCACAGCAGATTGAATTCGCCAGGCTTAATCTGACCTACACCATTATGAGCAAAAGGAGTCTTTTGGAGTTGGTAGAACTCGGATTTGTTACAGGGTGGGATGATCCCCGTATGCCTTCAATAGTTGGTTTGAGGAGAAGGGGCTTTACGCCGGAATCAATCCGTAACTTCTGTAACCGCATTGGAGTGGCAAAAAGAGACAGCACGGTTGACGTGGCACTGCTCGAGCACAGCCTTCGTGAAGATTTAAACAAGAGGGCGCCCCGAGTTATGGGCGTGCTGCACCCCCTTCGTGTGGTAATAGACAACTACCCGGAAGGAAAAATGGAGGAGTTAGAGGCTATAAACAATCCTGAAGACCCTGATATGGGAAAAAGAGAAATCCCTTTTTCACGAATAGTATACATTGAAAAAGACGACTTCCGAGAGGATCCCCCTAAGAAGTTTTTTCGACTTGCGCCGGGCCGGGAAGTTCGTCTTCGATATGCATATTTTATAAAATGTGTGAATGTAATCAAGGATGAACAAACCGGGGAAATCACAGAGCTTCATTGCACCTACGACCCTCAAACAAAAGGTGGCGACGCCCCTGATGGCCGTAAGGTAAAGGCTACACTCCACTGGGTTTCAGCGGAACATTCCCTTAATGCAGAGGCACGGTTATATGACCATCTATTCACCAAGGAAAATCCTGCTGATAACAAAGACGGCACTGATTTCAAGGCCTGTTTAAATCCCAACTCATTAGAAATAGTACGATCCTGCCGTGTTGAGCCGAGCCTTGCGAATGCCTCACCTGGAGACCATTACCAGTTTGAGAGGTTGGGCTACTTTTCCGTAGATACTGTTGATTCCACACAGGAGTCCCTTGTGTTTAACCGATCTGTATCATTGCGTGATACCTGGGGAAAAATCGAAAAGGCGCAAAAAAAAGACGGCAAAACTGGAAAAACGAATAAAGCAGACCAGAGAGCGAAAGCAGATACTGTAGAAAGGGAAAAAAGTAAAGACGTTGTTACGCCCCCTGAAGGGATCAGCATTGATTATTTTTCAAAGATTGATCTAAAGGCTGCGGTTATCAAGGAGGCAAGCCTTGTTGATGGCTCCGATAAACTCATAAAGGTTATGGCAGACCTTGGAGAGGGCCGTTTACGTCAAATCTTCGCAGGCATACGCTCCGCCTATCCTGACCCCAGTAAATTAGTCGGGAAAAAAGTGATTGTAGTTGCAAATCTGAAACCCCGCAGAATGAAATTCGGTATATCCGAGGGCATGATACTCTCAGGAGGGCAAACAGGAAACCTTTCTGTTACAACATTCGATGGCGAGCCTCTCCCCGG
>CBFDCD010000124.1:0-6145 GCA_965603225.1 uncultured bacterium | reverse complement strand
TCGCTTCGCTTCGACGGCAGGGTGCCCCGAATCCCGCCTTGCGGGATAAAATCGCACTCCATGAAGCCATTTTTCCTGTTTCTATGGTTGTGCAAAGCTCTCGTTTTATGACCTGTAGAACGTTATTGCAGCAGGTTAACTGCAGAAAGTATACGATGAAACAAATTATACGATGCTCAAACGATTCAGACTATGCCTTTGCTAAGAAGGTCTCTAAAGATTATATCGAATGGCTTAACATTGATTTGACTTTCCAGAATATAGATGATGAGTTTTCTGAGTTCTCATCCATGTATGGACCTCCTGATGGGGTGTATCTCTTATTATTCCTTAATAATGAACTCGCCGGAGGTATTGGTCTCCGTAAATTGCAGAATGCTATATGTGAAATGAAGCGACTTTATGTTTATGATCGATTCAAGGGAAAAGGAATAGGCAGGTCCTTATGCGAGGAACTCATAATAGAGGCGAGAAAAATGGGTTATGAGAGGATGCGCCTTGATTCAATGGAACGTCTTTCGGCAGCTATTCGACTTTATGAGCGGATTGGATTTAAGGACATTGAGATGTATAGATACAACCCGGATCCAACTACTCGGTTTATGGAGATAAATTTATGAGTGACCCTGATTCATATCATATACTATTGGTTCACCCCCCGGTTGCAAGCCCAACCATTTATCCCTGGGCATTGGCATATACTGGGTCCTGTATTGCCGGTTGGGGAGTCTCCTTAAATTACTATGACGCAAATCTTGATTTCTTTTTAAATCATATCCTTACATCAAAGGCGCTTACCGGCTTTCTGGAATTGGTCAAGAAGAGGGAAAAACAAGGAGTGTTTAAAGGGTATCCCATCTCTATAAGCGAACTGGTGAAAGATATTTCAACAAATCCTGAACCATGGGAGGAAAAGATTTCTAATGTTGACCTTAACCTGGAACGTCTTAGGACTAATGAATTCTACAAACCGGAAAAATATATTTCTGCTATTACGGATATCAACGACTTGTTGATGCTTGTGTACTTGGCATTTTATCCCTCATTTATTCAGTGGAGCGGATTTTCAAACCCTGATGTGAAGGAGTTACGCCATATTGATAAATTTGTTGAAGACAGGGATACAAACCCCTTTTTAGGGCTTTGTGAAAATGGCCTGGCAGGCAGGATTGCAGGCAAAGAACTAAGACTTTTGCTAATACTTGTGCCCTCACCAGACCAGGTGCCGGCTGCGTTGACTTTGGCGCGGTCCAGCAAAAAGCTCAGGCCGGATTTACATATAGCCATTATGGGGAATCATGATTTGTTAGGGACTTCAGGATATGCTGATAGTTACCTTCAAGAGAAAGATTTAAAAAAATTGGTGGAGACGATAATCCAAATGGGCAAGCTCAAGATTCAGGGAGGTTTTTCCATGCCGGACTTCAGTGATTTGTCACTTAAAGATTGCCTTTCCCCTGACATTGTATTGCCCATTGAACTGCATGGAGATATAATGTCCCAGTCACATCATGTTTTTCAAATTTTAGAAGAGCGGGGGCGAAGATTTGGGTCAACAGTTTTTTTTAGCAGAGAGAAGCATTTGTCCATGGCCTTTATTACGGAACTTGCAAAGAATGCTACCACGGATAAACCGTCAATTTCAATAGGGCTAACATGTACTCTGGATGGATCAGCAGATAGCAGTAACATGGATGATGTTTATAGATCAGGCGTGAGACTCATGCAGTGGCAGGCGCCTTCAGGGAAAAACAAGGCCTTGGCCGGAATATTATGGAATTCTTCAAACGCCGGAATATGGAATAATGTTATCATCCCGGAGAACATCAACGATGATGAGATGATCCGTTTTTTAACAGATAATCCTACTATTGCACACTCATGGACCCAGCGTTGGTCATCAATATCCAACCATTTAAGCCCTAATGACCGGGTAAAAATATTGGCGCCGGCATATACTGAGGTGGCGGAGTTACCAGGGCAGCCATTTTGGCACTGGTTGAGTGATCCGGTTTACATGCTTCTTTATGTAAAGAGATACGGCGTTAAAAAACTGTTACGCTGGAGAGTAAATGAAGACAAAAAATCTTTGCACACATTAGGCAGCACCATGGAATACCATTTTGTCAGACCTCAAGAACTGCCACCAGGATACTTGGATAAGATATGTAAAATGGTTGAGGCCGGAGGCTCAGTAGGGACAAAGTGGGTCAGGCATAACCTGAAAAATGCCTTTTTAATAGGATATGTAACGGAAAAGGGGTCCCTCGTTGCAAACTCCAGTTTAAAGCACTCAAGGCCCGAATACATCCAGGCAGTTAGCAGACAGACAGGCCTTGATCTTAGCCAGCATCTGGAGCGTGGCTATACATCAGTGCGCCCGGAATACCGGGGTATGGGAATAGGGACAAAGTTGCTGGAGGGACTTACGGAAAGAATTGGAGACAGAAAACTCTTTTCAATTATTGCCGAGGATAATATTGCTACAAAGAAGATGGCCCTGCGAAACAAGACAAAGAAGGTTGCGCAATTTTATAGTGATCGTGCAGGTAAGGAAATAGGGGTATGGATACCCGAATGGATGATTGAGAACACATCCGGTCATTGAATATGATGAGACTGCCATGGGAATAACTATAGGTTTAATTACGGTCAGAGGCCCTGATTACCATCCTAATTTGCGTTTAGCAGAGGCTGCACGAGAACGGGACCATAGAATACTCTTAGTGCATCCATATCGAGTCTGGCCTGATCTTATTGGAGGAAAATTTTCCTTGGTAGGCATGCCTGACACGGAAGTCCCGGACATAGTATTGCCACGCCAGGGAGCCACTGTAGGTGAATCCTGTCTAGCACTGATCCATCAGTTTGGCCTCATAGGAATACCGGTGGTGAACAACCTGGATTCAATCCGCATAAGCAAGAATAAGTTTTTTACCTTACAGATTTTGACTGCGGCTGGAATCCCTGCTCCTGATACATTATTTGTCAACTCGGAAGAAGGCTTTTGGGAAGCAGTCAAGCGGTTAGGGGGAACGCCGTTAGTAGCAAAACAGGTAAGCGGCCGTCAGGGGACTGGAGTCATTTTATTTGATTCGATCAACAGCGCTGCCTTAAGCATTAAAGATTATTTAGATAGGCGTTCAGGCTTGCTGATACAGCGGTTTATCCCTCCTGCCGGCCGTAAGGATATAAGGGCACTGGTTATCGGGGGAGAAGTTGCAGGGGCGATGGAGTTAAAACCCAGGGAGGGAGATTTTCGGGCCAACTTTCATTTGAGCGGCGAGAGTTACCCAAAAGACCTGCCTTCTGAACTTGCAAGGATTGCTGTCAAGGCAGTTTCTGCAGTTGGGCTTGATATTGGAGGAGTGGATTTACTGTTAGATAAAAAGGGAAGGGCGTATGTCATAGAGGTAAATTATTCCCCTGGATTCAAGGGATTGGAGGCTGCCACAGGTATGGACATTGCCGGTAGGATTGTGGACTATGCAGTTGAAACCTACAGAGAAAATCGAGCCTGATACTCTTTTTTTCAATCCTTTATGAGTTTTAAGAGACGACCAAATGAAAATATGGAACTTAAGGACAATAAAAGACGAAAAATCAACCCGCATTGCTGCCACTGTTCATTGGGAGGACAACGATAGGCCTTCCCAGGAAATCTTTATAGAAACGGAAAAGGAGTTTTCAGGGCATATTTCCTGCAATCCTGATGCTTTTTTAGTTGGTTGTATTGTTCCTGCCATACATTTAGGAGAAAAGAGAATTTTTTTAGATGCTGAAATAGATCCCATGTTACAGGAAGGGCTTTATGCAGTTATGGCCTTACTTAAAGAATGGTCAGGAGGTAAATACAGGCCATTGAGAATTGAGGTAAAAGCTGGCTCTCTTCCTAAGTATTCAGAAAAACGGAGGGTCGCAGGCATGTTTTTATCTGGGGGAATAGATTCTTTGGCTGCCCTGAGAACTAACAGTATAAATTATCCGGAAGATCACCCTGGCTCAATTAAGGATTGCCTGATTATTCATGGATTTGATATAGGCGGTGTTGTGGAAAGGGGCATGAAATACCATGTATTTGATAGGGCAAGGGTTGCAATGTCGGTTGTAGCAGAAGATGCGAATGTGAGGTTAATACCGGTTTATACTAATATCAGGCATTTGTGCGATGAGAGGGATTTATGGCTTGACAAATTTTTTGGAGCTGTTCTTGCATCTGTTGGCCATGCCTTTGCCTCGAGGTTTGATTTACTTTACATAGCCTCATCATATGATATCCCAAATTTAGTTCCCTGTGGCTCTCATCCCCTGCTGGATCCAGAGTATTCGAGCTATGAATTGACATTCAAACTCCGGGACCTTGAATTATCAAGACTGGACAAACTTAGAATGATAGCTGATTGGGATGCCGCCTTTCAAAATTTTCGGGTATGTTTGGCAAATGTCGAAGACCGGTTGAATTGTGGAAAATGTGAGAAATGTGTGCGAACCATGACTGAACTTGTGGCTATTGGCGCCCTTGATAAAACAAGGGCATTTATTGAGGATGATATAACACCCGAGCTTTTATCAAGATTTAATATACTAATCAGACACCGTGCATCATTTTATCAAGAAATGCTTGCCCCTTTACAAGAAAGGGGACGGGGCGATTTAGTGCAAACAATAAAAAAGATGCTTGCAGGCTAATTTCCGCAAAGAGAGGCCATATGATCAGTCTTAGCATTTCTTCCCTTTATCTCCCTTCCTCAATGGGCAACAAATCAGGAATATCCTTTACAACAACCCTGAAACCAGTTGTTCTGTAACGGCTGGCGGGATGGCTATGGTTGCGATTGGCAGACCTGCATAAATGCATATGGCCAAACCAGCTCCCGCCTCTACGGACTTTTTTTGTTCCAGACTCAGGTCCGACGGTATCCACACTATGTTTTGTTCCGTATTCACCAAACCAGTCCCGGCACCATTCCCATACATTGCCGTGCATGTCATAGAGGCCCCAGTCATTGGGATTGTAGCTTTTCACAGGGGCTGGGCTGTCAACAGGCAATCCCCTTGATGTAACATAAGCTATGCATTGTCCGGATTTAATGCTATTGTTGCTGTACATAGCCTTGGTGCAATCAATATCATCACCCCAGGAATAGACAGTTGTTGATTCTGCACGGCAAGCGTATTCCCATTCCGCTTCAGTGGGAAGCCGGTACGACCATTGACCAAGGGCATTTAACCTCTTTAAGAATTTCATGCAATCATGCCAGGACACCTTTGTAACGGGCAAGTTATCCGGGCCCTTGATTTTACCAAAAATCCTCTTTCCCATAATGGCCTTCCATTGTTTCAACGTAACCTCTGTTGCCTGCATATAAAAGGGTGAGCTTATTGTTACCTCATGCTGAACCTCAGTTTCGCTTCTGTATGGATCGTAGGAAGGAGTCCCCATGATAAATGTGCCTGCAGGAATCAACACAAATTCCATGCCAAGGGAATTATGAATTATTTTTTCAAGGGCCAGGGTGGGGTGAGATGGAAAAATAACTATATAAGAGAATAGTAATAAAAAAAACAAAACACGTTTCAGTCTGTTTGTATTATATTCCATAGAATTTTCTCCTCAAATGAAAATCAAATTACCTATTGTATAGTGAGACCTGCGTAAAGGTTTGTGTTTTATGCCTTGTCTACAAGTTTATAGATCATTACATCTTCTTTTTTTCCTTTAACCCTGGATGCAGGAAGTTGCTCAGTAATAAAATTATCTGTCAGCAGGTTATATGTTGTCTGACTTAAGAGGATATCACAAGAGTGTTGTTTTGTAAGGCCCTCGATTCTGGAGGCCAGGTTTACAGTATCTCCTACCATGGCATAGGAAATTCGATCCTTGCTACCAACATTTCCAGCCAAAACAGCACCTGTGTGAATACCTATTCCGTGTCGAAATGGGCTAACTCCCTGTTTTTCAAGATTCTTATTCAACAAAATAATACGTTTTCTCATCTCTAATGCTGCTTCAACCGCCATATCAGGGTGGTCGTCGTATCTGACAGGAGCGCCAAAAACAGCCTCAATTTCGTCACCGACATACTGGAGAACAAGGCCACGGTATTTTTTTATGGACTCTGTCATTTCTGTAAAGTATTGATTC
>CBFDCD010000123.1:0-6193 GCA_965603225.1 uncultured bacterium | reverse complement strand
TTTAACAATAAAAATTGATAAGGTAGTAAAAGTGAAAGGTAAAAGGTAATTGTTTATATTTGGTATATATACATATATACTTATACAATATATACCTTTTTTAAAAAAGGAATATCCATGAAATGCATCAGGATTTTTTTTAGCAACAGACTGGAAAACCTGGTCGAAGAACTCAACTCGGTCATCAGCACACCTTTAGCGTCTCCCATGGAAAAAGAAATCATTGTTGTCCAGAGCATCGGCATGGAGCGTTGGATATCAATGAAATTTGCACGGCGTCATGGAGTATGTGCAAACTTCAAATTTTCCTTTCCAAATATATTTGTCCAGGACATATTCCGTACGTTAATCCCGGATATTCAAGAACCCTCACCATTTGACCCCACAACAATGACCTGGAGGATAATGAAACTCCTTCCATCCCTTATAAAAGCAGAGGGATTTAAAAGTATAAAGCATTATCTTGGAAAAAACAGGGGCAATCTTAAAAGTTTGCAACTCGCAGAGCGGATTGCAGATACCTTTGACCAATACCTGCTTTTTCGACCGGAAATGATTTTCCGTTGGGAGAAAAACGGAGAAAAACACTGGCAGGCTGTGCTCTGGAGAGAGCTAATTAAGGGAAGGGAAAAAATGCATCGTGCCGCATTAGGGAGGGCCTTTCTTAAAGAGGCCACCAAACTCCCCAGCACGATACCTAACTTCCCTGTAAGAATTTCAGTATTTGGTATCTCAGCACTCCCGGAATTTTATTTACAACTGTTTCATGTTATTTCAAGGTTTACGGAGGTGAACCTTTTCCTCATGAATCCAAGCAGGGAGTATTGGGGTGATATTATATCTGAGCTGGGGATAGAAAAAAAGCTGCCAAGCATACGTGATCAAGATATAGATGAGCTTTATTTTGAAAAAGGAAATGGTATTCTTGCATCTATGGGCGCTCTTGGGAGGGATTTTTTTGAGGTTATAAACGAATTTGAAAGTGAAGAGCACACAATTTTTCAAGAACCCGGTGAGGATACCCTGCTTTCTTGCATACAATCAGACATTCTGAACCTTCGGGACAGAAAGAAAAAAAGTGATGGAAACAATTTTATTAAAGGGAATGACGACTCCATTACAATACATTCATGTCACAGCCCAATGAGGGAAATTGAGGTATTACACGATTGGCTCCTCACTATGTTTGAGAAAAATACCAAGCTTACGCCGGCCGATATCCTTGTAATGGCTCCGGACATAGAGATTTATGCGCCGTACATACAAGCGGTCTTCGATATGAAACCCGACAACCCGACAAAAATTCCCTTTACTATTGCAGACCAAGGCCTGAGAAGGAGGGGAAAAATCATAGATACCTTTCTTGCAATTCTTGATCTTGCCAACAGTCGTTTTAGCGCCCCGGAGGTTCTTTCAATACTGGAATCTCAGGCTGTCTACCAAGCATTTGCATTATCTGAGGCAGATCTTGACCTCATTCGAAACTGGATACAAGAGACAAGAATACGATGGGGAATAGACGGGCCGAGCAAAGAAAAAGAAGACCTCCCTCCTTTCCCGGAAAATACCTGGAGGGCCGGTATTGATAGATTCCTTCTGGGATATGCACTGCCTGGTAAAGACGAAAAAATATTTGGAGGCATTCTTCCCTTTGATTATATTGAAGGCCACGAGTCTATTACCCTCGGAAAATTTATCGAATTCACAGACCGGTTATTTACCCATGTTTTATCCCTTGGCAAACCCCGCAAACTAAATGAATGGTCCAAAACTCTTTCAGGGCTCCTTAACGCCTTATTTACTCCGGATATAGACACGGAAACGGAGATACAGGCATTACGAAAAGTGATAGGTGATTTGTCCGGTCAGCAGGATGTGTCGGAATTTAATGAGGATGTCGGTATTGACGTAATCAAATGGCATATAGACCACTCGCTCGCGAACAAAGGGTACGGGTCCGGATTTCTCACCAGAGGGGTAACTTTTTGCGCCATGTTACCTATGAGGAGTATCCCCTCTAAGATAATCTGTCTTATAGGTATGAACAGTGACGCATACCCGCGACAAAACAAGCCAGTGGGATTTGATCTTATAGCCAAAAACCCCAAACCTGGTGACCGATCGCAACGCAATGACGACAGATATCTATTTCTTGAAGCGCTACTTTCAGCAAGAAAAACATTGTACATCAGCTATATCGGCCAGAATATAAAGGATAACAGCGTTAAACCTCCTTCAGTTCTGGTAAACGAACTTATAGATTATATTAAACAGGGTTTTTTTATGAAAGGCCGGGATATTATGGATCATATTTTCACCAAACACCGCCTCCAGGCGTTTAATCCGGCCTATTTCATGGATAATGAGAAATTGTTTAGCTACTCTGAAGAGAACTACGACGCAGCACGGACCTTGTTGAAAACACAGATTGCCCCTACTCCGTTTATCTCCGGTAAACTTAATGAGATAGGGCCGGAATGGAGGATTGTTGATCTTGATGACCTGTGCAGGTTTTTTGGAAACCCAACTAAATATCTTCTTAATAAAAGGTTAGGCATTAAATTCCCGGAGGAAGATACTCCATTAGAGGATAGTGAAACTTTTGAGATTAATAAATTGGATAAATATCTAATAGCACAGGATCTGTTGAGACATAGAATTGAAGGAAAAAATACGGGGGAACTTTTCTCCGTAATAAAAGCGTCCGGCAGACTCCCACACGGAAAAATTGGAGAGTCCGTGGTTGAGGAAATCAATGAAGAGATAGACGTTTTTATACAAAAAATTCGACCTTATATATCAAAAATACCACTTGAACCCCTTACAATTGATCTGACTATTTCCGGCTTTAAAATCACAGGTCAAATCAATAGCATTTACCAGGATAGGCTGATTCAATATCGTTATGCGAAAGTAAGGCCTAAGGATAGGCTAAAAATATGGATTTATCACCTACTAATGAACAGCATTAAGGATAAAAAATATCCTTGCATCAGCATGCTTGCAGGTCTTTCTCCCAACTCCTCCAATCCGCAGTGGGAGGCATTGGAATATGAACCAGTGGAAAAGGGAGAAGAGATACTAGGAAAACTCTTAGAGAAATACTGGGAAGGGTTACGATATCCTCTCCATTTCTTTCCAAAATCTTCATGGACTTACACCTTCAACCTTCTGGAAAAAAATAAGCCGCAGGAGTATGCCATAAATATGGCCTCCAAGGAATGGTTGGGGGGAAACCGAATACGGGGTGAGTCTGAGGATCCTTATTATAGACTGTGTTTCGCAACCAGTACTCCAATTGATTCCGAGTTTGAGCAAATCTCCAAAGACGTGTTTGACACCCTTTTAATGCATCAGAAAAAGATTTAGAAATGGAAAAATTATATAGTTTTAATATGTTAGACAGTCCCATAGAGGGAACAAATCTTATAGAGGCAAGTGCGGGCACTGGGAAGACGTATACAATTACCGGCCTTTTTCTCCGCTTGTTATTGGAAAAAAAGCTTTCAGTGAATGAAATACTGGTCGTAACTTTCACAGAGAGTGCCACGGAAGAGCTTAAAGACAGGATTCGCAATAGACTGAGGGAAGCAGTAAAGGTGTTCTCCGGGGAGAGCACGGAAGATATTTTCCTGGCGTATCTGTTTGAAAAACATAAACATTCTAAGCACGCATTACAACGTCTAATAAATTCTGTCAGGGCCTTTGATCTGGCGTCTATATTCACAATACACGGCTTTTGCATGAGGGTATTGCATGAAAATACATTTGAGAGCGGAGGGCTCTTTGATACTGTGCTAATCACCGACCAGGAAGAATTAAAAAGAGAGGTTGCCGGTGATTTCTGGCGCAGTAACTTATACAATGAATCACCCCTCTTTATAAGATATTTAATGGCTAAAAAATTCAACCTGGAAAGCCTCATTTCCCTCTTTTCCAGCAGATTTTCCCAGCTAAATATGACAATCATTCCCCAGCCTGATACCAATGATGTTATTTCCCTGGAAGACGATTTCAAGCTGTCTTTTGGCACGGTAAGTAAAAACTGGCAGACAATGAAGGACGAGGTACAAGATATCCTACAACACACCAAAAGCTTAGATAAAAGAAAATATCCTAATGCAAAGCTTCCCTCCTGGATTCAAGGCATGGACAATACAATAAGCCTTGGATCAGAGAATCCTCTATTTTTTAAGGACTTTGAAAAATTCACAACGAAACAACTCAAGGGGGCAACAAAACCAAATTTTGCACCGCCGGCTCACCCGTTTTTTGACCTTTGCGAAACGCTCCTTGAAAAAAAGAGGCTCTTAGAGCAAGTCTTTGAGAGGCGTCTCCTTGGCCTGAAGGTAAAGTTTTTTCGCTACGCCGGCGATAGGCTTACAAAGAAAAAGCAGGATAGAAATATCCAGTTCTTTGACGATCTTTTGAACAGGCTCTATTGTGCCTTAGAACGGAAAGGCGGAGAAAAACTTGCCCAATCCCTAAGGGTAAAATTTAAGGCGGCCCTTATTGATGAATTCCAGGATACCGACCCAGTTCAATATGCCATTTTTAGGAAAATTTTCGGCAAGGGTAAAGGCGATCATTTTCTTATCGGCGATCCCAAACAGGCAATATATAGTTTCCGCGGTGCCGATATATTTACATATATACATGCCTCCCAAGACGTTAAAACCCGTTATACGCTTTTAGAAAACTGGAGGGCGGACCCTCCATTAATTACTGCGATAAACACAATCTTTTCAGGTGCGGATAATCCCTTTATCTATGATGAAATTCCATTTCAACCAACCTCGCCGTCAAACATAAATAATGCCTCGGGTTTTAGTTTTAAAGGAAAAAAAGAGCCTCCCTTTACAATATGGTATGTTAAGTCCACCCATGGGGAAATGCCGGCAAAGCCGATTTCCAAAACACAGGCAAGGGGATTAATTGCACAGGCGATTGCCGCTGAAATTTCATCTCTTATCGATTTAGGCCAAAAAGGCGAGGCCCTGTTGCAGGGAAATCCAGTAAGGCCTGGGGACGTCGCTGTCCTGGTAAGAAAAAATGATGAGGCCCGCCTTATGCAGGAGGCCCTGTCCGAGCTTCATATACCAAGTGTACTCCACGGCTCCGGAAATATCTTTGATGCCCACGAGGCAATTGAGACGAAGAGGGTTTTAGCTGCTGTTGCACAGCCGAATGATTTAAGGCTATTACGGCCTGCCCTTGCGACGGATATACTCGGTATAAAAGGGGAAAAACTGGATGCACTGATGGATAATGAGCCGGGATGGGAGAAGTGGCTTGTTGCATTCAAAGAATATCACGACCTGTGGAGAAAAAAGGGCTTCATCCGGATGTTCCGGTATCTCTTACGGAAAGAAAATGTTCTGAGGCGGCTGATGTCCTTTTACGACGGGGAACGACGAAATACCAATATGCTTCATCTCTCTGAGATTCTGCACGGTATATCCGTGGAAAAAAGCCTGACTATGGCAGGACTTCTACAATGGTTTTCAGAGCAAATAGCATCAAAAGACTCGGGAATAGAGGAACATCAATTACGATTAGAGAGCGACGAAAATGCCGTAAAATTAATAACCATCCATAAGAGCAAGGGACTTGAGTATCCCATTGTATTTTGTCCGTTTATGTGGGACGGCTCCAGGATCAAAAACTCAAAGGCTCCTTTTATGTTTCACAATGAAAAAGAAGGCATGAGATTAACCCTTGATCTTGGCTCTCAGGACATGGATAAAAATAGAATTGTTGCCGAGAAAGAACAGTTAGCCGAAAACCTTCGACTGCTCTATGTAGCTCTAACAAGGGCAAAAAACCGTTGCTACATTATATGGGGCCGTTTTAATGAAGCCGAGACCTCGGCCCCTGCGTATCTTTTTCATCAGCACGATTCATTGAAAGGGGGAAATATCACTGAGCATACAGGGACAACGTTTAAAGGACTCAACGATTATGACATCACTCAAGAGCTACAAAACATTGCAGACAGATCCGGCGGAGCAATAAGACTTACCGAAGCACCTTCTGGATTAGGAAAACAATTTTCTCCCCTTCCTGATGAGCAAAAAGGGCTTACCTTTAGAAAATTTTCAGGCAGCATAGATACCTGCCAGGGCATTTCAAGCTTCTCATCCCTCATATCAGGCCAGGTCCATGGAGAAGCATTAAAGGACTACGATGCTAT
>CBFDCD010000122.1:0-6231 GCA_965603225.1 uncultured bacterium | reverse complement strand
GGAGAATATGCCGTTTGCAGATGTCTTTTCATTAAATACCACCATGTGTGATTCCCCTCCACCGGGGCAGTACATGTTTGCGCAGTCATCCGTTATGGCAAGGCCTCCCTTGGTGTGGTGAAAGAGAAGCTCTGCATCGGCCCTTCCAGTGCCGTTTGCATCGACTGCATGATGGACTGTGGGTGTGCTTGTGGTGGTGAGCTCTGTTTCTGAGCGGGCGGAAAGGGTGTGTGCAAAAAAGGCTGATCCTCCGGCAATCCCCAGGCATTCATTGTTTGCCTTTATGCAGATAAGGGTTTCATCTGCGCCTGTTTGTTCGACACAGGTATGAATGCCAATGTTATGAAAGATGGAGATTGCCCCCTTTTCCTTGCTCTTTATTGTGCCTGTTGTAAAGCCTGGTATGGCCTCAAAGCCTATGGCTCTTTCCGTCTCTATATTAGGGTTTCCATCTCCTGGGTGGGTGTTAAAGGAGAAGTCTTTGACAAAGGTGGTGTGCCCGTCTGTAGATCTGACCTCATCGGTGTATCTGGTCTCTGCCTGGTCTATTGGTGATGTATACAGCTCTGTTGGTTCTGTGCAATTCTCCTGTATTGTTATGGTAATCTCCCCTACGCTTTGATCGTGGGTGAAGTGCTCCTTTTCCCGAAAGGTACCTATGACATTTACATCTGTCGTGTTTGTTATGAGGGCACCTTCAAAGGGAGGTGGGACAGGGTCTGAGGAAAAGGATGAAATAGGGAGAAAAATTAGGGTTGAACAGAAAATAATGACCCCATATAAAACAATCTTTGAAGATTTCATAGGACAAATTACCTTCTTTATAATTCTATATTATGGTCATTAATATATAAAATATTTGATTTGTCAAGGAAATTATCGTTCTATGTTTCTATACCTCTCCCTCCGAAATTATCAAGAAATGCAACAAACACTTTTCCAGTTTCAATTTTCTCTTTTCTTCTTAAAAATATTGGATTTATTTCTCACTCAATCACATTTATATTCTTCTTCCTGCACATCTCCTTAAGGATTTTTGGCCATACAGTGACACTTACCTCCCCGAGGTGCGCCTTTTTCAGCAAATACATATATGTCCGTGATTGCCCAATGCCTCCCCCAATGCTGAGCGGCACCTTATTGTTTATAACCGCCTGGTGATAGGGAAGCTTGAGAAAATCCTGAAGTCCGGTCATCTCGAGTTGCTTTTTAAGTGTCTGAGCATTCACCCTGATACCCATAGATGTAAGCTCATGTCTTCTCTGGGTTACCGGGTTCCATACGAGAATATCACCATTTAGGCCATGCATTTTTTTTCCTTCTGCCGATACTGTCTCAGTTACCCAGTCATCATAATCCGCTGCCCTCATCTCATGGGGGTATCCATCATTAAGGGTCCACCCTATTCCACAGATGAAAACCGCAGGATATTCCTTTATGATCTCTGTCTCACGCTGCTTTCTCGGCAGATCAGGGTATCGTTCAAGTATTTCTTCTGCATGTAAAAATGTTATTTCCTCCGGCAAGCTTGGGTATTTTCCATCATCAAGTTTTGGAAAGTGCTTATGCAAATTTTCCTCTGCTCCTTTTAGCACTTTCCATATTTTTTTTACAATATCTTTCAGACAATCGATGTTCCTTTGCTCTTCTGTGATTACCTTTTCCCAGTCCCATTGGTCCACATAAGCGCTATGATCATGATCAAGAAAATAGTCCTTTCGCACCGCCTTCATGTCAGTACATAACCCCTCTCCTACATCCATGCCAAACTGCTCGAGGGCGATACGCTTCCATTTGGTTGCTGCCTGCACAACCTGAGCATCAACAGGGTGTTTATTATAATCGTTTGAGATATGAAACTGTACAGGAGTGCGTGATCCGTCTCGATCCAGTAGATCATTAACCCCGCTTTCCACGTCTACAATAAGTGGTACCTGAACCATCATCAAGTTTAATTCCTTGCACAGATTCTCCTCAATGTAATTTTTTGCCGCAAAGATTGCCTGCTGCGTCTCCTTTGGTGTCAGCAGGGAGCTATAGCCCTGCGGAAGAATTTTTTCCAGATCGTCATAGTTTCCAATGCCTGGCCCTGCAAGATCTTCTTTTTTCCCTGACATTTTCTCTTCTCCTTTTAATTATAAATCGTTTATACTATGCTATTCTTCTGAACATAGAGACAACACACTTCTTTACGATACAAAAGTATATTGAAACACCTTTTTAGTGTCAAGGTCTTATAATTCCCTGTTAAAATTCTAATAATTCAGAGACAAACCATTATGCTCCTGTTATTCTCCCCATGTCTAATAACATTTGCTGTCATTCTCTGCTCTATGCCCTCTTTATTAATTGGCTTTTTTTCCATTATAAAATCATGCTGAAATTAGGCTTATCACTTTCCTCCATTGCTATGCATCGAAGCGTCTGTGCTTATTTGCTGAATTATCATAGTTTATCAAAACTCATAATATGGAAAATTTACCGCTCTCTAAAATTGACAAACTCGTAAAAAGTCGAATTCAGTCAATGTGTTATTTCAACCGCAGGGAGAACTCTTATATTATCAACACGTTACAGCGGATAGATTTCTCGCGGAGTTTATCCCGCATTGCAGAGCTCGCAATTACAAGCTCGTAGGACTTTTTACGGAATCACCAACATTCAGCTTGCCGTTTTTATCGATCATGTATAAAGTTATATAGCGATAAAAGGCATAGCTTGAGGTTCAAAGGCACAGAGTTTTTTAGACGCATTTCTTCTTCTTTGCCCCATTGTGCCTTAACCATATAAAGGCATGAAACTAAAGTCTTCCCCTGTCGAAGATCCCGCCTGGCGGGGAAAGCGAGGGTTTTTCTCACAATCCCCGAGTGTGACAATAAAAAGGGTCATCAAAAGATAATTTTATGATCTTCGTGCCCGCTCTGGCGCGATATGATTGCAATAAATTATTAAAGTTTTAATATTAAAGAAGCGACACTGTAAAGCTCAGTCATTGAATGCCAGTTCTGGGCCAGATACTTGGTGTCTTGGTGGCAATATACCTTGGCAATTACATGGAAACGATTATTTAAGGTAGCTTAGCCCAATGCTCAGCAAAAGAATAATACCCTGCCTTGATGTAAGAGACGGCAAAACAACAAAAGGCATTAAATTTAAATATAATATAGATATTGGCGATCCAGTTGAAATGGCCAAGTTCTATTATGAAGAAGGTGCGGACGAGATTGTATTTTACGATATTACGGCCTCAAGCGACCGAAGAGAAATTATGATAGATGTCGTCAGAAAGGTGGCTGAGACTATCTTTATACCGTTTTCCGTAGGGGGAGGGATTAGGACCCTCGATGACATGCGCATGGTCTTGCTTGCAGGTGCTGAAAAAATTAGCGTTAATAGTGCTGCAGTACAAAACCCAACGATACTATCCGAGGGAGCATCCTCTTTTGGCAGTCAGTGTATTGTACTTGGCATGGATGCCAAAAAAGTCGTGGCAAACAAAACAATACCATCGGGATACGAGATCGTCATCAATGGTGGTCGAACACCTACAGGGATTGATGCCCTGGCCTGGGCCAAAAAGGCGGAAAACCTGGGCGCAGGGGAGATATGCCTGAACTCCATTGATGCAGATGGAGCGCAGGAGGGCTATGAGCTAACCTTGACACAGCTCATTTCATCAAGTGTAAATATTCCTGTTATTGCCTCTGGTGGCGCTGGAAGTATTGACCATATTTATGATGTACTAACCAGGGGAAATGCGGATGCTGCCCTTATTGCCTCCATTGTTCATTATGGAACCTATACCATAAGGCAAATTAAGGAAAAATTGCATTCCCGTTGTATAAAAATGAGAATGAGCTGGTAACAACAATGAAGGCCGTGTTAATTTTAGAAGATGGGACTGCTTATTATGGCAGAGCCTTTGCAGGCAAGGGAGAGATATATGGAGAGGTTGTATTTAATACAAGTATGACAGGCTACCAGGAGATTCTAACTGACCCTTCCTATAAAGGTCAGATTTTAACTATGACCTACCCCCTGATTGGTAACTATGGCATAAACAGTGAAGATTTAGAGTCTGCCGGCATTCAGGTAGAGGCATTTATTGTAAAGGAATATGATCCAGCTCCAAGCAACTGGCGTTCCCGGAAAACCCTTGCCGATTTTCTAAACCAGTCCGGCAAAATAGGCATTGAAGGAATAGACACAAGGTCTCTAACAAGGCATATCCGGCTAAAAGGCGCCATGAAGGGTGCCATTTCCACAGACGATCTTGACGCTAACTCTTTACTTAAAAAGGTGATCAACTCAAAGGGCTTAGTAGGGAGAGACCTTGTCCGGGAGGTTACATGTAAAGAGTCGTATGAATGGAACCAGGCAAAAAATCCTAAATTTCATGTAGTGGCCTTTGATTTCGGTATAAAATTTAACATAATTAAAAGTCTTGTCTCACGAGGATGTAATGTAACAATTGTGCCTGCCCATTCAAAAAGCGAGGAAATAAACGCCTTAAAACCTGATGGAATCCTCTTGTCGAATGGTCCTGGCGACCCTGGACCGATAAAATATGCCGTTCACACCATTCAAAACCTTGCGGAACGATACCCAATATTCGGAATCTGCCTGGGTCATCAGCTTCTCGGTCTTGCATTTGGTGGAAAAAGCTTTAAATTAAAATTCGGTCACCGCGGCGCCAATCATCCGGTCAAAAATCTTGTTACAGGCAAGATAGAGATTACAACACAAAATCACGGCTTTTGTCTGGACATAGAATCAATAACAGACCCTGACATTGAAATAACCCATATCAACCTTAATGACCAGACCCTTGAGGGCATGAAACATAAAAATTTGCCCATATTTTCAGTGCAGTATCACCCCGAGGCCTCCCCTGGTCCCCATGATTCAAATTATTTATTCGATGATTTTATTAAAATTATGAAAAAAAATAACATCTAAACACCTGATATCGAGTATTACATGTTATGCCAAAAAGAAACGACATATCAAAGGTTATAATCATAGGCTCCGGGCCAATAATCATTGGCCAGGCCTGCGAATTTGACTACTCCGGTACCCAGGCATGCAAGGCCCTTAAAGAAGAGGGATACGAAGTCGTTCTTGTAAACAGCAACCCGGCAACTATCATGACTGATCCAGAAATGGCAGATCGCACGTATATTGAGCCAATCACACCGGATTTTGTTGCCAGGATTATAGAAAAGGAACGGCCCCATGCGCTTCTTCCCACTATCGGCGGCCAAACAGGCCTAAACGTCGCGGTAAACCTTGCTGAAATGGGCGTATTAGAAAAATTTGATGTAGAAATGATAGGGGCATCAATAAACTCAATTAAAAAAGCAGAAGATCGCGACTTATTTAAGGAATCCATGGAAAAAATCGGGCTTAAGGTACCAAAAAGTGGAATTGCCCATGATATACAAAGTGCCATGGATATTGCCTACGAGATAGGCTATCCGATAATAGTGAGGCCTGCCTTTACCCTTGGCGGTACCGGCGGCGGTGTTGCCTTTAATAGGGAGTATCTTAAAAAACTCGTTTCCCGAGGTCTCGATGCAAGCCTTATAAATGAAATCATGCTGGAGGAATCAGTAATAGGATGGAAGGAATTTGAACTCGAGGTAATGAGGGACAAAAACGATAATGTAGTAATAATCTGCTCTATTGAAAACCTTGATCCCATGGGTGTGCACACAGGGGACAGCATTACGGTGGCCCCGGCCCAAACCCTGAGCGATGTTGAATACCAGCTTATGAGAGACGCATCTATATCGGTGATCAGGGAGATTGGTGTAGAGACCGGCGGGTCCAATATCCAGTTTGCTCTCGATCCGGAAAACGGCGATATGGTAGTTATAGAAATGAACCCAAGGGTTTCGAGAAGTTCAGCCCTTGCATCCAAGGCAACGGGTTTTCCCATTGCAAAAATAGCAGCTAAATTAGCTGTAGGCTATACGCTTGATGAACTTCCCAATGACATCACCAAAGAAACATTGGCCTCATTTGAGCCGACCATTGACTATTGCGTTGTTAAGATCCCACGATGGACCTTTGAGAAGTTTCCGGAAACCAATGATTATTTAACCACAAGCATGAAATCTGTTGGGGAGGCTATGTCCATTGGAAGAACATTTAAAGAAGCGCTGCAAAAAGGCCTTCGATCCTTAGAGATTGGTTGTTTTGGCCTTGGTGCAGATGGAAGGTGCATAG
>CBFDCD010000121.1:0-6285 GCA_965603225.1 uncultured bacterium | reverse complement strand
TCAAACTCCTCTAATTTTTTCTCTAATGGTAGTATTTCCTTATCATTGCACCTTTTAGCCGCAAGAAAGCCTGCAAAACTTTCTAAAATAACCCTTATGTCGAATATCTCTTTAATTTCAGACAGGGACATGCCCTTTACCACATAGCCCCCCTTGGGGAGGCGTATGAGCAATCTTTCAGCCTCCAGCTTGTGAAGGGCCTCCCTTACAGGGGTCCTGCTGGTCCCAATAGAATCGGCAACTTCACTTTCTATGATGCGCTTTCCAGGAGGAAATTCACCATTAAAGATCATTTCTTTTAATTGCTCAAAGACTTGATTTCCAAGATTTTCTTTTTTTACATTATACAGCAAAGTCTAACCCCGTCTGTTAGGACTTTCATGTTCTTTAATAAAAATTACACATAAATTTACCGAAGGTATTGTCTGGCAATAGTCGTCTGGAGCACCTCATGGGTACCGCCGCCATAAAGAAGGAAACGGTTGTCTCTATAATATCGCTGAACATTATATTCCATGGAATAGCCATAGGCCCCAAAAATCCGAGTTGCCTCGTCGGCAGCCTTGCATGCAGACTCCGTTGTAAAATATTTTGCCATGGACGCCTCATTCAAACAGGGAATACTATTGTCAATGAGGTGGGTGACCTTGTAGGACATAAGATGTCCGGCCTCTAAATTAACGGCCATATTTGCGATCTTCGCCTGTATAAGCTGGTACGATCCTATAGGCCTGCCGAACTGGACCCTCTCCTTGCAATATCGAATTGAATCATCCATGGCAGCCCTTTGTAAGCCTAAGGCAAGGCAGGCAGTCATAATCCTGATTTCTGAAAGTATGGTCAATAAAACATCCAGGCCCCTTCCCAATTGCCCTAACATATGTTCATTGGGTACATGACAATTGTTAAAATAGATCTCTGACATCTGTGTTGTTCTGGTCCCTAACATGTCAAACCTTTTGCTGTGTGAGAACCCAGGTGTATCACTCGGTATAAATACGAACATAAGACCCTTTAATCCCTTATCCGGGTCAGTCTGTGTAAGGACCGTATGAAAATGACCTATTGGACCGCTTGTAGACCAGGTTTTCATCCCGTTAATAACCCATCCATCGTCGGCTTTTATGGCCCTGGTTCGGACATTGCTGAGGTCGGAGCCTGCCTCCGGCTCCGTAAGCTGAAATGCGCCGATTTTTTCACCCCTCATAGCAGGACGAAGGTATTTTTCATGCATCTCCTCTGTCCCATACCGATAAAGTCCATCCGTGGCCATCAGGCATTGCATGGCCGTGGAGGCACCCAGACTCAAAAGCCCTCGTGCCAACTCCTCTACAGTAATGCAGTAAAGTGTTGTGTTTCCCCCTGAGCCGCCTACCTTTTTAGGATATCGTATTCCCAGAATTCCCATGTCAGCTATCTTTTTAAATAAATCATAGGGAAATTCACCGCTCTCATCATGCTCTCTGGCAACTGGGATTACCTCTTCGTCCACAAATTTGGTCATAACTTTTCTTAAAAGTTTTTCTATATCTGAACGTTCCATTATGCCTCTAATGCCCCTTTCTATTCATAATTGCATTGGTTAACGTTGGAACAACCTCGTGAAGATCTCCAACAATACCCCAGTCTGCTGCCTCAAATATAGGCGCCCTCTCATCCTTGTTAATGGCAATAACATATCGTGAGCCAAGCATTCCAGCCCTATGCTGGATGGCGCCGGATATACCGCATGCAACATATAGCTCTGGTCTTACTGTCTGACCTGTCTGGCCAACCTGCCTTTCAACAGGCAGCCATCCCTCCTCAATTACCATCCGTGTGCCTGCAACTTCACCGCCTAAAATTTCTGCAAGTTTAAACAGGGGCTTCATACCCTCTTCCGAGCCTACACCCCTGCCTCCAGCAACAATAATCTTTGCATCGCTTAAGCTGACTATTTTTTTCTTTTCCTTTACAAACTCCAGAATCCTGGTCAGGACATCCTCTTTTAGGAGGCTTACATTGACATTTTTAACACTGCACTGAGCTGGGCTGTCTATTTTTTTGGACTCCATAACGCCTGGCCTGACAGTGGCCATTTGCGGCCTGCTGTATGAAGTCTTAATGGTTGCCATAACATTTCCACCAAAGGCGGGTCTTGTTTGAAGCAGCGAACTGTCATCCGGGTCTATGGTCAATTCCGTGCAGTCTGCAGTAAGACCAAGGTTTAACCTCATTGATATCCTCGGTGCAAGGTCTCTCCCAAGAGGGGTGGCGCCGATAATAAATATATTTGGTTTGTTTTGTAGTATTATCTCGGAGATAACCTTTGTAAAAGAATTTGTCTGATAGCTTGAAAGCAGCTCATGCTGTGCAAGGTAAACGTTTTGGGCGCCATACTCCTGGAGTTCTTCTATAAGATGCTCAACATTGTTTCCAAGAAGAACGGCTGATAATTCCTGATTTAGTTCCCTGGAAAGGGACTGACCAAGGCCTAACAGTTCTTTTGTAACCTTTGCCATTATTCCGTCCGCCTGCTCGGCAAATACCCATATGCCTTTTCTGTCACTGAAATCCGGTATTTCTTTTTCTTTTATATCCGAGCTTATTGCATTTTCAGGGCAGGTATCAATGCATGCACCACAGGAGGTGCACCTGTCATTTAATACAGCCTTTCCATCCTTCACTTCTACGCCGTTATATGGGCAAATCTTTACGCATCGTTTACATCCGGTGCAGAGATCATAATCGATAAATATAGCCATAAAACCCTCTTTTTAATCTTAAATAAGGTGATTGTTGACTAATTTGTCAACAAGTTGATTTGCTACCTCTGTTTTGTCTCCTGTAAGCATTTCACCTTCCCTTTTCATTTTAGGGGAAAATGTCTTCATAACCCGTGTTAATGAGCCAGGCAATCCTATCTCCTGGACCGAAACACCCAGGTCTGCCGCATTCCAATGTGTTATGCGGGCGTTCTTCTTGCAGGCCTTGATCAATAAGTCCACCCTCGGATACCTGGGCTTATTTAATTCTCCAATTACAGTTAGCAGTGCCGGCAATGGTGATTCAATCCTTTCATACCCATTCCCCAGGGCCCTTCGGGCTATTATTCTCTCATCATCAAGTTCCTCTATATCCATTACATATGTTAACTGGGGCAGCCCTAAGAATTCAGCTATCTGAGGTCCTATCTGGGCAGTGTCACCATCAATTGCCTGTCTGCCGCAGATAATGAGGTCGTAATTTTTGATCTTTTCTATGGCCTTTCCCAGGGTAAAGGACGTTGCCCATGTGTCGGCCCCTCCAAAGTTCCTGTCGGTCAGGAGTATTCCTTCATCAATCCCCATGCCGATTGCCTCTGATATGGCGTCTATGGCCTGAGGGGGGCCCATGGATATTACGAACGATTTTCCTCCATGTTTCTCTTTTAATGAAACCGCCATCTCAATTGCATGCCTGTCATCAGGGTTTATAATACTCTCTATGCCTT
The DNA here is from genome assembly GCA_965603225.1 of uncultured bacterium. Taxonomy (GTDB): domain Bacteria; phylum Desulfobacterota; class DSM-4660; order Desulfatiglandales; family B25-G16; genus M55B121. Next base: position 2,813 of record CBFDCD010000121.1, on the reverse strand, counting down.
CTCTGATAAGGTTGCCTGTTTTTGGATCAATCTTTATCTCCGTTGTGTCAGGCACTTGTTTAATAAGTGTTATTATGTTCATTGAATAATTCCTGAAAAGGTTAATGTTATAATCTTCAACTCGGATTTCCTCGTGCAATGCTTCGGCCTAAATCTCGTCTGCCTATTTAAATAAACAGCTATATCACTTTTTGAATTCAGGCCTTCGTTTTTCCAGAAAGGCGGAAATTCCTTCCTTGGCTCCATCGGTGCAGGCAATCTCGGCAGAGCCTTGATACCCTATTTCCAGGGCCTCGTTAAGAGAATCAGCCGAGGCGCCTGCCTTAACCGTTTTTACTATTATGGAAATACCCTCCTCGCTTAGTTTTAATTTACCTGCCATAGGGTTGTCAGGAACACTAATTTCAGGTATATCTATCTTTCCCTCGGGTATCCTTTGAATGTTTCCCGCAATATTGTGAACCTCTTTTACCGCCTCTTGTATCATCCCGGAATAATCTCCGGATACTGAAGCAACCATTCCAATATCATACGCCTCTTGAACGGTCATACGCCGTGCCAGACAGAGCATCTCGTTAAAAATCTGTGTGCCTTTAGGCCATTTTCTGTACGGCACAATGCATCCCCCGATACCTGGCAATATGCCAAGGGTTATCTCTGGAAACTGGAAAAAGGCATTTTTTGTTGACACCATACTGTGACATCGAATGGCTATTTCTAATCCTCCTCCAAGGGCCATGCCGTTAATAGCCGCTACAATAGGCTTTTCCATCGTGTCCATGAAGCGCTGCACATCAGCACAGTCTCGTGCATACTGAGCTGCTGCTTCCTTATTCCCAAGGGTTGCAGGGAACTTTCCTATATCCGCTCCTGCAGAAAAGGCGGCATTACCGTAACCAGTAATAACAAATCCTTTGACCGCAGGGTCATCTATGGTATCCTTCAGGATCTTCAGCATCTCGTTATTTATCTCATCGCTGATGGCATTCATTGCCTGGGGTCGTCGTATGGTGATGATCTTGACATCTTCTATTTCATCTACAAGGAGAAAGCGACTGAAATCCTGGTATTCGGAAAAACTCCTTTTTGCCTGGGGAAAGCCCGGCCTTTCTCCTCCGAATTGCTTCATGATTCGGTTAACCTCGGCCTCTCCGAGATCACGCATAATATCAAATGGCCCTTTTTTAAACCCAAGGGCAACCTGACAACCAAAGTTAAGGTCTTCCTTGGTGCCTATTCCCCTGTCAATGATATCAAATGACTGGGAAAAGAGGATTCCGAGCAACCTGTCCCTGATGGCATTCTTATTGTCTTCGGAAATCTCTATTTTTTTGCCGGGACGTTTTGTGAGCCAGGTTTCCACGGAACCTAAGATTGTCGCGGGCCGATAATGTGGGCCTTCCTCCATCTGCAGGGTATTTGTTTCAATAATAATGGGATTGCCATGGGCCATATTCAAGACAAAGAAGGGGCCTGCAAACACAAACTCCTCTGCCACAGCGTCAATCCAGCTTGCAGGAAACGTACCCAGCAAATATGCCGCTTCGTTACACCAGTTATCAAACACCCTGTCCAACATGAAACAGATGGCATTATCCGTTATTACAGGCGCCTTGCCTGTTCGGGCGAAAAGCCAGAACAGATACTCAACAACCTCCTTTTTCACGCCTTCCCATGTGATAACCTCTACAGGTAGACTCCTCCATGCCGGGGCAAAAAAGTGTGTGATAGTGGTCCTCTCCGGGTTTTTCATATTGGAAAATATTCTGTCCGCCGGTATGGAGCTGGTATTTGAGGTTATAATGGTATCTTTTCCAACGATAGTTTCTATGTCGCTGAATATTTTTTGTTTGAGGGGTATATTTTCCGTTGCAGCCTCTATAACAAGATCGCAATCCTTTATCTCATTATAGTCCATTGTATATACAATGTTATCGAGGACCGCCTTGCCTTGTTCCTCTTTCATCTTTCTTTTATTCAGGGCCTTTTCCACATAACCGGAAATTCTCTTTTCCGCCTTCTTTAATGGCTCCTCCACAACATCAATAATAAAGAGCTTTATATCCGGTAAGGCGCTTTTAAGATAATAGCCTATATCCGGACCAATAGTGCCTGCCCCTATTATGGCTATTTCCTTTGGAAGGGGACGGGTTGGTGTAATAAGGAGTGGATTAATAGTTGAAGAATACAAATTTTTTTTCCGGTCCATAATTGCTCTCCTAAATAAAAAATGAAGACAAAGTATTTTAAAGCAGAATATTTCCTTGACTATACCTTGTATACTGTATACAAAAGTTTTGTCAAGATTAAAATGGAGTCGAATGGCACGGTTAAAAAAGGAATATTCTGTCTATCTTTTAAAGGTTGACAGCGAAAAATGCAACGGCTGTAGCAAATGCTTAGAATTTTGCCCGGTGGATGTTTTTACGATTGGTAATAAAAAATCATTTCCAATGCACCCGGAAAATTGTTTAGGATGCGGTACGTGTGTGGCAGTGTGCAAACAGAAGGCGATTATTTTAACGGAAATATGATGTAACAGGGTTCGGGGTTCAGCGTTCAGAGGTTAGAGGTCAGTAAAAATCTCAGCAACCTGAGCAGTTCAACAAATTAAGGTAAAGGGTAACTACTTAGATAGTTAGGCAGAAGGTCCCGCCAAAGGCGGGGTTAAGAAGAGGGGAGTACGGCTCGTTTTGTCGAAGATCCCGTTTACGAGGAATCCATGTTTGGTGCGAGAATCTGTTCGATTTTCACCAAAGTGTGTCAATGGTGATCTTTGAATCCCTTCAGCCTTCAGTTTAAACAGCTTCAAC
>CBFDCD010000120.1:0-6412 GCA_965603225.1 uncultured bacterium | reverse complement strand
TTATCTTCAGCCCTGTCTCTAATACCTGGGGAATTGTTTCTTGCTCTTCCAAAAGCGGTGGCGCACGATGAATAGGAAAACGCAAATCCGTCTTTACCGTACCAAGATTATCTAATGGTTCACCAAACACATTAAAGAGCCGTCCTAACGTTTCCTTTCCGACGGGCACCGTTATCGGCGTTTCCATATCTACTGCATCCGCACCTCTCTGCAGTCCTTCCGTTGCGGTTAATGCAACACCCCGCACCCAGTTATTTCCTATATGCTGCTGTGTCTCTACAATAATCTCAACACCGTCTTGATTAATCACTATGCCATTGTTAATGGCTGGTAACTCATCAGGTGGAAACTCCATATCAATTACCGTACCAATAACCTGCACCACTTTACCCTTAGCCACCTGTCACCTCCTTGTCATTTTAAGGCCTCAGCCCCTCCACAAATGTCACAAATCTCATTAGTAATAGTCTCTTGCCTTGCCTTATTTAATGTGAGGGTCAAATCCTCTAATACATCCTTAGCACTGTCACTTGCACTTCGCATCGCCACCATTCGTGCCGAGTGCTCGCTTGCAATAAGCTCCAGCAAGGCATGGTATGTCTTCATCTCAACAAATCGTGGCAAAATCTCGTTCATGACCGTACTATAATCCGGTTCGTAAATATAATCGCCTGTCTGCACAGCATTAAAATCAACCGGATCAACAGGAAGTAATGCCTCCATTGTTGGTCTTTGTACCATGGTAGTGACAAAACGAGGGTATGCAAGATATATCATATCTGTTTCCCCCGTTTTATAGGCATCTATAACTATTCGAGAAATAGGCATAATATCCAGAAGACTTGGCTTATCCTTTGCTCCAGTAAACTCTGCGTGTATGGTTTGTCCGGTACGAAACATAAAGTTTCTGCCTTTACGTCCTACAGTGATCAGTATTACAGGTACATCCTGCCTTACAATAAACTCCGCCACAAGACGATTTAGGTTAGCATTAAGTCCCCCGCATAGGCCACGGTCAGTGGTAAAATGAACTATGGCGATCTTTCTGACTTCTCTTCTTTTCAATAATGGATGAACATCGCCATAATACTTAGCCTGAGCAGAAAGATTGGCAATCACCTGGCCAATTTTCTCGGCATAAGGACGCCCTGCCATAGCCTGATCTTGGGAGCGCTTCATCTTTGCGGTGGCAATCATTTCCATTGCCTTGCATATCTTGGCGGTATTCTCAACACTGTGTATGCGTCTGCGAAGAACTCGGGTACTAATCATTTGTTCTCCTGAAAATTACGTTTGATAAAAAATTAATTAACTTAATAAAGTTTCTCAACATCACGGTGAACTTTAAAGCGGCTTAAAGAAATCCCTTAAGATGAAAAGCACCTTGTATAAAAATCACGCATTAATACGTTGCACCTTTATTAAATTCGATAATTGCATTCTCTATAGATTCCTTGGTATCATCTACTATGTCTTTCTTATCATTTATTATTTCAACTAATTGCGGGTAACTGCTTTTTATAAATTGGTGAAATTTCTTTTCCCAGTCTAAGATCTTTTCTACGGGAATTTCATCAAGAAATCCTTTTGTTACTGCATAAAGAATAATTACCTGCTCTCCTAAGGACATTGGAGAGTATTGCGGTTGTTTTAATATCTCTGTAATGCGTTTCCCTCTCTCTAACTGATCCTTTGTTGCCTTATCTAAATCTTCAGCCCCAAACTGTGCAAAGGCCTGGAGCTCTCTAAACTGGGCAAGCTCTAATCTCAATGTGCCGGCTACCTGTCTCATTGCCTTTCTCTGGGCAGATCCGCCCACCCGAGATACAGAAAGCCCTACATTTGTTGCCGGACGAATACCGGCGTTGAATAAATCAGGTTCTAAATATATTTGTCCGTCGGTTATTGAGATCACATTTGTAGGAATATATGCAGACATATCACCTGCCTGGGTTTCAATAATGGGCAAGGCTGTCAGCGAACCTCCTCCATGCTCATCGGATAATTTAGCTGCCCTTTCCAAAAGCCTGCTATGTAGATAAAACACATCACCAGGATATGCCTCCCTTCCCGGCGGTCTTCGAAGAAGCAATGAAATCTGGCGGTAGGCCCAGGCATGCCTGTAAAGATCATCATACACTATCAAGGCATCCCTTCCTTTATCCATAAATTCCTCACCTATGGCACAACCTGAATATGGCGCAATATACTGAAGCGGCGCTGGGTCAGAGGCATCAGCAGCAACAACGATGGTATGCTCCATGGCTCCATATTTTTCGAAAAGCGCAACTACCTGGGCAACCTTGGAGGTTTTTTGTCCAATTGCCACATAGATACAGACGACATCCCCACCTTTTTGTGCGATTATGGAATCAATACCTATGGCGGATTTTCCGGTAAAACGATCTCCGATTATAAGTTCTCGTTGGCCCCTTCCAATAGGAATCATGCTGTCAATAGCCTTAATGCCCGTCATTAATGGAGTATCAACAGGCTGCCTCATCGTCACACCCGGCGCTATTCTTTCAACCGGTCTATTCGTCTCCGCTCTAATTGCGCCCTTGCCATCTCGAGGCCTCCCTAATGGATCTATCACCCGCCCAATTAGGGCATTACCTGCTGGAACCTCGACCACTCTTCCTGTTGCACGTACCTCATCTCCCTCCTTAATTCGGGTGTAATCGCCAAGTATGACCACACCAACATTATCCTCTTCCAGATTGAGGGCCAGTCCCATGATATCATGGGGAAATTCCAACAGTTCGTTATATTTTGCGGCGCTTAATCCATGTACTCTCGCTATTCCATCACCTATCTCTACCACCGTACCGACATTTGCCATATTGACGGTGGTGCCGAAATTCTCAATTTCTTCCTTTATTATAGAAACAATGCCTTGATCCCGAGCTGCCATCAGTGTCTCCTATCTCTTAGTCTAAATACCACATTATTCTCCAGCCTATCTCAGCCTTCTCTTTAATGACTCCAACATATTATGGATACTTCCATCTATGAGCGTGTCTCCAATCCTTGCCGTAAATCCTCCGACGATAGCGGGATCTGTCCGGTTATCAATAATTATCTCTTTACCAACCATCTCCGCAAATCGATGAGAGAGTCTTTCCGTATCCTCATCACTCAATGGTACGGCGGTTACCACATCCGCATGAGCGATGCCGGAATGCGCATCCACCAACCGATCATACTGTCGCGAAATATCGTTCAGGATTTTTAGCTTGCCCTTGGTCATGAGCAGAAAGATCAAATTGAGGATTAACGTATTCATCTTGCCAAGTTTTTCCATGAGAAACCTTTTTTTTACGTCAAAGGAAAGTTTCGGGTTTTCCAATAGACTAATGAACTTTATATTGGCTAAAATACCAGTAACCTCATGTAAACCATCTCGCCAATTCTCTAATTCATCCCGTTCTATAGCCAACTCGAAGACGGCTTGCGCATATCGTTTTCCGGAACTTACATATGGCATTGTCACCCCTAATTCCTCTTGTTTAAGGCCGCACTTTCCTCAAGGGTTTTCTCAATCAAAAGGCGGTGTTTTTCTTTATCTAATGAGTCACTGATCACCTTCTCCGCAGCCAGGATAGCAGTATCAACAAACTCCTTGCGCAATTCATTGATAATAGTATTACGCTCTCTCTGTATCTCTGCCTTGGTTTTCTCCACAATGGCCTGGGCCTCTTTACGTGCCTCTTGCCTCGCCTCTTCCTTGATCCTTTCCCCTGCCTTTTCTGCCTGTCCAACCATCAACTGCCCTTCATCCCTTGCTTTACTAATCCTCTTATCAACCTCTATCCGGGCATTTTCATATTCCTTCTTTGTAGCCTCGGCCTGTTCCATACTCTGTCGTATCCTGTTGGATCGCTCATCCAACATTCTTCGAATCGGCTTATACCCAAAGAATATGAGTAGTGTAAGCAAAATGATAAAGTTGATCAGTTGGCCGATAAAATTTGGTACCGTTAACCCTAAAAAACCTTCCATTTATCCTACCTTCTCCCTTTAAAATAAAATGCTACGCTACAAAAATCAGCAAGATAGCTATAACAAGGGCATAAATAGCTACTGCCTCAGCAAAGGCAATACCTAATATCATGTTGGTCATTATAGCGCCCCTGGCCTCAGGATTTCTCCCTAATGCGTTCATGGCCCCCATTCCAAGAATACCAATTCCAATGCCAGGCCCAATTGCCCCCAGACCTATAGCAAGTCCAGCTCCTATCAGTTTAGCTACAGTTATCCATATGTCCATTACCTTAACCTCCGTTTCGTCCTAAGGACAGGTTTATATTTTGACTACTTTCCATATAAAATTTAACCATTATTCCTCTTCCATTACTGCGGCGCACGCAAATCCCAAGGTCAATCCACTGAATATCATGGCTTGCACAAAGCCAAAAAAGGCCTCCATGCCGTAAAACACCGCGGGAATCACCCAGGGAACAAGAAAAAGCATAATCATCACTAAAATCATCCCTGCCGTCATGTTTCCAAATAGACGGAAGGTAAAACTCATCATCCGGATCAGATGACTGAGTATTTCTAACAGGCCTGCAAAAACAGAGACTAATCCATTTAACAAACCACCTGACCCGGCCTTGATATTACCGGTAAATATCAATGTAATCGCCTGCCAGAGAGGACCGAAGTGAAAAAAAGTCTTCAGGTAAGAAATCCCCTTAGCCTTAAAACCCCAATACTCAACAAAGCAGAAAGATACCACGGCAAGGGCTGCCGGGATATTGAGATCGGTATTTGCATTGCGTAACAAAGGCTCTCCATTTATATGAATGGTCTCAAAGCCTGGAATCAGGCTTATCCAAGCGTTGGCGACAATAAAGAGAAATATGGTAGTGCAAATTGAAAAAAACCACCTCCCATGTTTCTCCCCTGCTGGGTCCTCAATAAAATTAGCCGCCGCCTCAACAATAAGCTCTAAAAAGTTCTGCAATCCAGAGGGTACGAGTTTCATGTTTCGGGTCCCAATAAAAAATACACCGCCTAAAAATAGAATACTTATCCACGCAGTAATCATGGTATTCGTTATAGGAACGCCGTGAAAGGGCCTTTCAGGGGCCGGATGATACTTTGGGGACTCGACATTGAGGAAGTTTACCGGTTTAGATCCAACTATCCCGCTACCCACCTCACTGCCGATAAAGCTGACACTAATCATGGCAAAAAGGGCAACGACAAGAACCATTATCTTTAAAACTCCTGCCCTGTGCCTTTTTTCAGTCATTATCGCTCCTTTTTATTGGTTTTCCCGTTTGAATTTATATATGTTTCAACTTTAGGTGTCTTTTGCCGGGCCTTTCCTTTTTCTTCCCTTTTGGCCTCAATTAAAAATGGGCGTACCATTTGATAAACCCCGTACGCCATTATTACCGTTCCAATTGCAAGGCCGATAAGCGTGTAGGAAGGAAAATCATGCCCCCATCTCCTATCAAACCAAAACCCTATTCCAGTTGGTATCAAAAGGCTGATTGGGACATAAAACCCGACTGCCAGCAATTGCAAGGCTGTGGACCATTTTTTCAATTAAATCCCTTTCAAAATCTTCTACTATTCATCCCCGTCAAATTTTCCTCGCTCACTTTCAAGGGAAATACTCCAGCCTTTAAAAGACATTCACCTAAAGCTTCGTTTATTGTTTCTTAATCATGATTTCTTTTTTAACGTATTCCTTAAAATAGATTATTGCAATCAGGCACTTTACCCATTAATAGAAAAACCATACCTATTTAAATTTGGGTGTGGTTCTGTTTTTGGCCTATTTTATTTTAAATTAGGTAGAAATACCCACTACAATCTCTTCCTCTCCGTCAGTAGAGTAAGTTTAAAAAACCTCATAGGTTTGATAACCGACTATTTTAATTGTTAATTTTAAATTCCTAATTGTTTAAGCGTAGCATAAATTCCGATTTATCGGGCTGATTTTAACTTGAGTTTTTTAGGAGGTTTTTTAGGTTGCCTGTCTGTGCCCTTTATCAATCGTTGCAGAAAAGTAGGCTGAAGGCTGTTGGATTTTATATATGACATTACCAGGAAATATTCTTACGGATAAATAAATTACTTGGATATATTGACGAATTCCGATTGAAACATGCAATAAACTGGTATTGCCCGAAACTGTTAAATTCACTTAGAAACAATCAGCCGGTGTAAGGTCTCTATCGCATTTATATTTTTAGAAAGATATAATCCCCAACGCCTTCCTCAATATCACCAGGGCATCTCCAACATTAATTACCCCATCAGGATTAGGTTTGTTCTGGGCATCCAGAGGGGCCACATCTCCATGTACTATGTCCTCCTGTGTAGGGGTCTCAAGGGTAAGTGAAAATCGGAGGGCCACCAGGGCATCTCCTACATTCACTATGCCATCCCGGTT
>CBFDCD010000119.1:0-6418 GCA_965603225.1 uncultured bacterium | reverse complement strand
TTTATAGTATTGCGTATTGATATACATCATTACTTTTTCATGAGGTCGACTTTGTCTTGAATAGGCTACCATGTAAGGCATAAAAGAGCTTTTTACGGGACCATCATTTTTAGAGGGCCGGTTATTGTTGGGTGCTTCCTGTTAAACGATAAAAAAGCGCCCAATAAGATTTTTTTATACCTTTAACGCCATTGCTCGCTACAATACTTCCGGTATAGAACAAGGAGTAAAGGGTTGGAACAACAACCAGGGTGAGTACAGTAGCCATGGCAAGTCCAAAAATAACAGCGCTCGCCATAGAACTCCACCACTGGCTTGACTCGCTCACCCATGCAATTTTCATCTCATGGAAGTTGTAAGCGACACCTGTAACCATAGGCAAAAGGCCGAGGATTGTTGTTACCGCAGTTAGAAGAACAGGTCTCAAACGGGTACAGCCGGCTGCAATAATAGCGTCTCTAAAGTGCATTCCTCTTTGGTGAAGACGGTTGGTATAATCGATTAAAACAATGGCATTATTTACTACAACTCCTGCCAGAGATATAACCCCTACTCCTGTCATGACAATCCCAAATGGCAGTTTCATAGCGGTAAGACCTAAGAATACGCCGCCTAATGAAAGAACAACAGAGGTCATAATGATAAATGGCTGGGATATTGAATTAAACTGGGTGACCAAGATAAGAATCATAAGCAGTATGGCTGCTAAAAATGCCTTTGACAAGAACGCCTGAGCCTTTTCTTGTTCTTCAAGTTCACCGGTAAAACGTATTTTATACCCTGGGGGTAGATTGTAATCGTTGAGTATTTTTTCCGCCTGTGCACGAACTACAGGCCCGGGCACATGTTTTTCATCCACATTTGCCTTTACTGTAACCACACGCTCATGATTTATGCGGTTTACCTGGCCTAAACCGCCGGTTATCTCAACCTTTGTGATGGTGCTCAGGGGAACAATGTCATTAAATGTCGGTATGAGAAGCTCGTGAAGTATATCAGTTACCTTTCGGTTTTTCTCGGAAAGCTGTACTGTAATATCGTAATCTTTGTTATTTTCGCGAAAGGTAGAAACCTTGATTCCGTTAAAGGCCACCTTAAGGGCGAAACCTATAGTTTCTGTTGAGAGGCCGAGCATTGCCGCCTTCTGACGGTCAATCGTAACCCTTATTGTTGGTGAACCAGGCACATAATCGTCACGGATATCCTGAACAAATGGAATTTTCTCTAACACATCTCGCACATCCTCAGACATCCTACCCAAGATAGAGAGATTATTTCCCGCTATCTCGATATTTATTGGGGCACCGGTTGGCGGTCCCTCTTCTTGTTTGGCTAAGGTTATCTGGGCTCCAGGGATCTTATCGACCCTCCTCCTGATTTCTTCCACGGTCCTTGTTGATGGCTCGACCCGGTCTTCTATGTCATGGAACTGGATACCTATATGGTTAGGCGAGTTGCTCTCGAAAATGGAACTGCCCCCGATAACAGCAACAGACCGTGCATAGATATTCTTAATGTTGGCTATATCGGTAATCCCCTCAACCTTTTTACCATTCCTCAGCGTATGGTTTTTCTTTTCGTTCTTGTCATGGTAGCATTCTGCCGGATTTTTGTCTTGCCGGGTAAGAGCCTTTGCAGGGCCACGGCAAATAGCCAATTCAACCTGTCTGGCAATACGGTCTGAGTAATCCAGGTCCGCACCCTCCGGCATATCAAGGTTTATATAAATGTTATGGGGGTCAATATCTGGGAAAAATTCTATCGGCTTCTCGATTCCAATATGGACATACCAGATCATAATCATTGAAATGACGGTAAGAAATGAGATAGATAGGACTGCCAACCTGTGATTCAAGGCACTGTTTAAAAGACGCTGATAAAACTTTAGCAGTGGGCCTCTTACCGTGATAGGGGCCTCCCCGGCCTTTTCTATTTCCTCTGCGTTGGCGTTATCCTTTAAGAAACGATTGTCCCGCGGTAGACGAAGAAATATGGCAGCAAGTGCCGGGTTTATGACCAGTGCCACAAAAAGTGAAGAGGATAAGGTAATTATTACGGCCATTGGCAGGTAGGACATAAATTCACCCATAATCCCGGGCCAGAATAACATAGGGGAAAAGGCCGCAACTGTAGTTAATGTAGACGCTATAACAGGTTTGGCTACCTCAGAGGTGGCCTTCATGGCGGAATCAATACGGGGGACTCCTTGCTCCATATAACGAAAAATATTTTCAACTATAACAATGGCGTTGTCAACAAGCATACCCAGCGCCAAGGTTAAAGAAAAAAGAACAACCATGTTAAGTGTAATTCCAAGGGCATGGAGTACAATAAATGAAAGCAACATAGAGAAAGGAATAGCGAGGCTGACAATAACGGCATTTCGCACACCCATTACGAAAAAAAGGACAATAATTACCAGAATCAATCCTGTAATAATATTGTTCTCCAGGTCTGAGACCATGGTTTTTATATCCTTAGATTGATCCATAAGCTTTGTGATTTTTGTCTCGGCCGGCCAGGTTGGAATATTTTTCTCGATGAGTCCGTCTATTTGTTTAGTGATGCGTAAAACATTTTCACCAGCCCTCTTTTTTACTTGAATGTTTATTGCCTGGTGACCATTGAACCTTGCCCTTCCTGTCTCATCTTTGAACCCGTCTACAACCTGCGCCACATCCTTAAGATACACCGGTCTTCCCTTGTGCAGCCCCACGACAAGACCGTATATTTCCTCCGGATTCTGAAATTCACCCGGAACTCGAAGCTGGAAGCGCCCATCCCCCATACGTATAGCGCCACCGGATACATTCTGGTTCTCTTTAATAATTACATTCTGAAGGCTAAGAATAGATATGCCGTAATAGGCAAGTTTGTCAGGATATGGTTCTACTCTAATTTCCCGTTCTAATCCGCCGGTTACCTCAGCCTCTAAAACCCCGGGGATAGCCTCGATTTCCTCTTCAAGGTCTTCTGCAATCTCCTTAAGTCTCACCAGATCACATCTGCTGGAGAGGGATAATACAAGAATAGGAAGTTCTGATATATTTATCTCGATGACCTCCGGATCTTCTTCAAGGTCGGCGGGAAGGTCCGGCTTTGCCAGGTCAACTTTATCTTTAGTCTTGGAGAGAACCTCATTGATATTAGTTCCTGCAACAAATTCAATGATTATGGAACTCATTCCTTCTGTGCTGGATGACTCTACCCGCTTTACCGCCTCCAGGCCCTTGATCTTTTTCTCTATGGGAATTGTTATTGATTGCTCTATATCCTCAGGTGCAACACCCGGATAGTTGGTTATAATAAAGATATAGGGAATAGTAATATCAGGGGCAGACTCCCTGGGCATGGCGAAGTAAGCTATCATGCCAAAAATGATAATCATCAAAGACATTACTACTACGCTTGTTCTTTTTTTGACTGCAGTATCAGAGATAATCATTATTTCAGTATTTCTCTAACATCATTAACATTTTTTATAATTTCTACAGGCTGCCCGTCATTCAAAAACCTGTGTCCAACAACTATGACCCTGTCGAATGATTTCAGTCCTGATTTTATGTGGACTTGCCAGTCAATGAGGTTTCCCAGTTCAACATTTCTCTTTTCAGCAAAATTGTTATTTTCAACGAAAACAAGGTGCCTGTCTCCATGCGATATTACCGCATAAAGAGGCACAACCAAGGCATTCTTGAATACATGTTTTACAAGCCTTACTCTGGCAAACATCCCCGGCAGAATTTTTCTATCAGTATTGGGGACAACCAACTCAAGGTCGTAAAGGCGGGCTAATGTTCTGGGTTTGTGAGATAAAAAGATTTTTTTCCCTTTAACCGTACGCCCGCCTAAGGCCTCAATTATCACATCGGCTTCCGTGAGATCAAAGACGGCTGTTACATCGCTTTCGGGCACACCTACAGTAACCTTTACTTTATCCAGCTGGATAATCTGCCCTACTGGATCTCCTGAGCTGAGGAAAACGCCTTGTTTGGCCTTAATCTCATTAAGAATCCCATCAATAGGGGCGGTTATCTCTGTTCTGCTCAAGGCCAATTCAGCCTCTTTTACCTGAGCGTCCAGGGCCTTAAGTTTTGCTTCTATGTTGTCTAAATTTGATCTGGAGGTTACCCTCTTTTCAACCAGCGAGACATTTCTGTTATAGTCAAGCCTGGCCAGGTTGTAATTAGCCTCTATTTGTGCCAATTTTATACGGTAGTCTCTGTTATCAAGCCTGATAATGACCCGGCCTTTCCTTACCATTTCACCTTCCCTAACAAGGACTTCCACCACCTGGCCGGAAACCTCTGCCTTAACCAATAAATCCTCGTATGGGGCTACTTCTGCTGGTAAATTAATCTGCTCTTTAAGGAGTTGCGATTTTAGGGTTAAAGTTATAACCTGTGTGGGCTTTATTTCTTTTTTCATCGCCTCTTTTTTTTCCCTTTCAAGGCGGGCTTTCTCTTTGTTGATCCGGGTCCCTAATGAAACAATGAAGATAACAATAAGGAGAACTACTAACCATGGAAAAATGCCCCACAGGAACCGTAGAAAACTTGTTTTGCGCTCAGACATTATTTTATTTTCCTATATCATGTTTTGAAAAGTAGATAATCTGTAGATAACATTGCTGGATAAGTTCAAAAAGGGAAATTAAAAAAACCTTTATTTATTGCAGGACAACCAAATTCTCCAATTAGCACAGGCTTTATTGAAGGTCAATAAAAACCGACCCATAGACAATGCTGTGTTATTTGTGGTGCTAACCCTTTCATTAATGGAACTTATTTGCTCATTTGATTTTCAGTAAATTCTAAGCACGAAACACTAAACAAATACGAATGTCAAAAATACCAAATTCAAAACATATCAAATTGCCCTCAAATATTGTATAAATGAATGAAATGTTTTGGTTAGTTCGTGCTCAAATTTTGCTATTGTTAGAATTTCGAGCTTAGATATGAGGATATATATCCAGTTGTAAGGAGAGCAAATGTATCAAATCTGACTACAGTAGCACCGACTTTGACGTAGCCCTGGGCTCATAGGACAAATGCAGGCGTGACCCTTGCCCTTTTATGTAGAACTGTTTGTATATGGACATGTACATTAATTTATGGCAGTCTGGGAAAAGGACGGATTGTGAAAAATATGGGTTCTGTTAGTCGGACTGAGGCCAATTATGAAAACCGTGAATATTCCATCGGACCATATTACTGAGCCGTATTTTTACTACGACCATTTTAAAGCGTTGACACTCTGCCTAAAGTTTACGAGGACATATGAACCACACAGCAAAGACGCTCATTACATTAGGCATATTACTCCTTCTCGGTCTTGCAACTGATGCGATTGGCCGTCGTACCCGGCTGCCACGCGTAACATTGTTGCTGATATTTGGCTTTGTAATCGGCCCGGGAGGCTTCAATCTCTTATCTCCAAGCGAAGAAAAATGGTTTTCTATTGTCGCGGACATGGCACTGATCATGATCGGGTTCCTCCTTGGCGAGAAATTTACCCTCACCATGCTCCGTGAGCATGGCAAGTTAGTGCTCTGGCTCTCCGTGGCAGAGGTTGTTGTTACGGCGTTAGTGGTTCTTGTCGGGCTTCTCCTCATTGGTTTGCAGATGGATATAGCCTTGCTGCTCGCCGGGATCGCTACCGCCACTGATCCAGCTGCTACGACTGATGTTGTTCACGAAACACAAGCAGATGGTGTATTCACGCGCACCATGTTGGGTATAGTTGCTGTTGATGACGCGTGGGGCCTGATCGTTTTCAGTCTCATGCTTACAGCAACCAATGTTGTTAGTGGGAAGGGTGGTAGCCTAATGCCTCTGCTTACTGGTGCCTGGGAGCTCGGTGGCGCCCTCCTTGTGGGGATAGGTCTGGGAATTCCGATGGCCTATTTAACCGGTCGGATTAAACCGGGAGAACCAAGTCTGGTTGAGGCGTTGGGCTTGGTATTTCTCTGTGGTGGGATTGCAATATGGCTGAAGGTTTCATTTCTATTGGCTTCGATGGTTTTAGGCTGTGTCGTTGCAAATCTGGCTCGCCACCATCTACGCCCTTTCCACGCCGTTGAAGGCATAGAATGGCCTTTTATGATCTTGTTTTTTGTGTTAGCCGGGGCTTCTCTCCATACTGAAATGCTTTTTCAGATCGGATCTGTTGGATCTGCTTATATACTCCTTCGGATCATTGGACGCTTGCTCGGCGGCTGGACCGGAGGTGGCATAAGCCACGCAGGGCCATTGATGTGCCGGTGGATGGGGATGGCACTGATGCCCCAGGCAGGTGTTGCCTTGGGAATGGCGCTCGTTGCAATTGAGCGTCGCCCTGATCTTGGCGAGATAATTCTCCCTGTTGTCATAGCATCAACTGTTCTTTTCGAGGTGATAGGTCCGATGTTGACACG
>CBFDCD010000118.1:0-6504 GCA_965603225.1 uncultured bacterium | reverse complement strand
TAAAAATTATGTTTTGAAACTGATTTGCTTAAATTTATTTGGTCTAAATTAATCTTTTTTTCTTTCATTCCATACTTCCATTACAATGATACACGTTTTTCCTGCCTTTCATTAACAAATTATATTTCCAATAATGATAACATTTACCAAATTTTCTTGAAAAAAGATTATTTACCTTTAATAGCATCTATCTTTATTTTCGCAGAGGCCAGGGTGTTACTGAAAAATAACTTCACATTCTTCCATTTAATCACCAAACCTTACCAGCGCAATACTCATTCTCAAACTCCTTCACTTAGCTCAATGCCCCTATGGTTTTGTTATAAGGGGCAGCGTAAAATAAACCCTAATCAAAATGGCAATTTTTCGAATTTATTTCTATTGAACTAACAACTAATATAGTTTAAATATAACGTTAAAAATAATTGGAGAATCCATGAGTGCAAAGACAATTATCTTTGATTTTGATGGTACATTAGTTCATTTAAATATCGATTTTGATAGTATCCGTATGGAAGTTGAAGATCTCCTGACCGATTATGGGGTAAGGCCAGATACACTAAAGGAAGTATATGTGCTGGAGATGATAGACGAGGCAACAGGGCTACTATCAGATTATAATCCCTCTCAAGGTGCATCTTTTAACCACGAGGCCCTTCAGATCGTAACCAAGCATGAAGTCAATGCGGCAAAAGAAGGCAAGATTATTCCAGGTATACCGGATATGCTTCAGCTACTTTCTTTTAGAGGGGTTAGGGTTGGCATTATCACCAGAAATTGTAACAAGGCTGTAAGGATTGTCTTTCCTGATATCGATAAATTTTGTGATGTATTCATCCCCAGGGATTATGTGGCTCGGGTAAAGCCTCATCCTGATCATCTTACCCTTGCCCTAAAAAAAATAGCTGAAAACAACTTCAAATATTGTTTCATGGTTGGAGATCATGCAATGGATATTGAATCTGGAAGGCGCATGGGAATAAAAACCATAGGTGTTTTGACAGGAAAAAAGACCCGTCAGGATTTATTGGATGCGGGAGCTGATTTCATATTAGATGATGCAACAAAAATCCCGGCGTTCATTTTTGGTGAGCAAAGATTATGAAAAATAATGCATTACCAACTGGAAAACTTGACGTCAAGATTCTTCGCAAGATGCTTCGGAGATATACAAAAACAGACAAAAAAATAATTGTAGGACCTCGAATAGGCGAAGATGCAGCTGTAATAGACATGGGAAAAACCGCACTTGTGGTCACTACAGATCCTATAACCTTTGCCTCTGATACGGCTGGGTATTACAGTGTGATGGTTAATGCCAATGATATAGCCACTACTGGTGCTAAACCGAAATGGTACACAGTCACCATTCTCCTACCGGAACGATCGGTTACTGAAAATCAGGTGGATTCTATCTTTAAGCAGATCCATGATGCCTGTGAAATGTTGAATATCTCTCTTATAGGTGGCCATACTGAAATAACCTATGGACTTGATCGCCCTATTATTGTTGGGCAGATGTTAGGAGAGATTGAAAAAGATAAGGTTATTAACACAGGGGGGGCAAAGGCAGGTGATTATATTTTATTGACCAAGGGGATTGCCATTGAGGGAACATCTATTATTGCACGAGAAAAAGAGGCAGATTTGTTGTCTCATGGTATATCAAAAGATGTAATAGAAAGGGCAAAAGGATTCCTTTTTGACCCAGGCATAGGCATTGTTGAAGAGGCACAGTTAGCATTTCAAACAGGCTATGTTCATGCAATGCACGATGTCACCGAAGGGGGACTTGCCAACGGCCTACATGAGATGGCCATTGCGTCAGGGGTTAGCATTAAGATCGATGAAAAAAATATACCGGTTTTTAAGGAATCTCGGATCTTTTGTGAACTGTTTGGCCTTGACTTAATGGGCATTATTTCTTCAGGGGCCCTTCTTATAGCGGCAAGTCCGATTGGCACGGATACAATTTTGAGGGAGGCCCATCTAAGGGGTTTACAAATAATAAGGATTGGCTCCGTTGATACAGATGACCCCCCTTCAGTTACTAAGGTTACCTCAAGAGGATTAGAGCCTGTCCCCTTTTTTGGAAGAGATGAGATAGCAAAGATATTTTAATGTCGATTTTCAACAGGGGTTGGGGGGGAAATAGAGGAAAAAGGTAGTTCCACCTGAATTAAAACAGTCTTCTTTTCTGTTGCAAAAACGGCATTTGCTTATCTTTCCAGGACACATATCACTGCTCTTAGGTATAAATTTGCACCTTGTAGATATCATATCAATTTTAAAATTATGCCGCTCAGAGAATATCTTCATGCGCAATAATTCTATGCCTTTGCCTCCTGCATTAAAATCAAATGGTCTTTTAGAAGAATAATCCATAGCCTCCTGTGTTGCAAAAAATCCCTCAAATATCCGACTTTGGGAATCCTCTACAATACCAACACCATAATCATGAATTACCAGTTCAGTGCCCTTGCCCTTTTTTTTGACTACAATTTCTATCTGGCCATCATCAGGTGTGTTTTCTATGGCATTCTTTAAGAGCCCATCAAAAACCTTTTGTAAAATTTCAAGCGGCAAATACACCGTTGGTGATGAATCAAGGCTGGTTATTATTTTAACGTATCTGTGGGCAAACAAGGCATCAACATTCTTCAATCTTTTGCTGACAAACGTATCAAGCCGGATTTCCTCCAGTGCCATTTCTTTCCGCCCGAATATTTCCCTAATCCGTTTTCTAAGATGTTCAACGACCGTTTTTCCTCCGCCCTCCTCTGCAATAAGGGTCTCAAGTTCATCGGCACACTGATCCAGCATCAGGTTAAGGAGCTTATAGCTCCTATACCTCTTTTTCCCCATTATATCCTCTACCTCATATTGGATATCTTTTATGCGATCAAGATTCCTTTGCGCCATTTCCAGTGTAGGTTCCCAAATTTCTTTAGAGGTATTGTCTAATTTCCTCTGTAATATATTAAATGAGCCATACATAACTGCAATGGGGGTTTTCAACTCGTGTGATAAATGATTTATTGCCCTGTCTTTGGCCCGGTTCATACCTGTTACCTCATTGTATGCCTTCTTTAACTCATGAGACACCCTTGCATTTTCAACAGAAAGGGCCACCGTTCCAGCAATCATGCTTAATAAATCAATGTCTTTATCATCAAAGACCCCTTCCTTTCTATTGATGGCACCTAAGACCCCTATAGTTCGATTGCGGCTCTTTAGGGGTACGAGAAGCAAATTTCTGGTAGTATACCCAAGCTTTCTGTCCCTTTCCCGGTGAAGTTCAACGTCTGTAGAGGTATCAGGGACTATAATCGGCTCACCGGTTTTGATAACCCTCCCAGCCACAAGCTGATCCAGGGAAAAACGAACCTCCCTTACCCTTTTCTGTGTAGCCCTGTTATCGTATGCCGCTCCAAGTACAAAGAGCTCGTTTTTCTCCTCATCCAGCAAGATCGCAAGAGATCCTTCCGTATTTAAAAGACTTTTAATCTCGCTGTCAATGTAATACACAATATCCTCTAAATTAGGATACTGCGGGAGGGCCAGGGTAATCCGAAGCATTGCATCATTAATGCGGGCAGTTCTTTTCTCTTCGGTGATATCTCGTATAATGGAAATTACACCGTAATCATCGTCTTGAGAAAGGGAATAGAAAGATGCCCTTATAGACACGTCCAGGACCCGACCATCTTTGGTTAATCTTTTTGTTTCATAGCGAGGTAAAAATTTTGCCTCAAAAAGCTCATGAATCTTTTCAGTAAATTCCCGCTTGCGTTCCTTGGGTATAAAGGGAATAATTTTTCCCTCCAATTCCTCAAGGGTCCATCCGAAAACCCTGGTGAAGCCAGGGTTCAGGTAAGAAACAAATCCGTCCTTAGTTAACACCATTATTGGATATGGCACAAAGTCAAGCAGCGTCTTGTAATGTTTTTCTGACTTACTTAACCCTCCCTCTCCCAGCTTAACTCTGGAAACTTCCTTTTCCAGGATTTTTACCTTTTTCGCCAATTCTTCACAGGTTGGTTTTTTAACCATGGAAAATCCTCCGTTTTCCCATCAAACAACTATGGGACGGCAATCACAACGAGTCATGAAAACCCTGTTGTTAAATATTCTTTATAAATTTGTGTTATTTTCTATTTTTTGTACATAAGCATAACAATGACTCGAGATCCCTATATAACTCATATTGCCTTAACAAGGGCTGTTCTTGCTTCAGTGCCCTCCGGGCCGGAGGCCGAGGCTCTATGGCCGGTCTCACATCTTCTATAATTATAGACACACGGCATCTTTCTTTCAATAGGCTTTAGTTATTGTAGTGAAAAATTTTACTCCATCCATGGATATCTGGAATTCATCTATTGGTAAATCATAAAGCGATACAGTCTTCCTTATTTATCAGTCAATACAGTATACTTTTTTTTAATGGTTTTGCCTTTGAGGGTGACATGATCAAAGTTTTAATACTACCCTGCTGGTCACAAGAAATGGCAATAATTTGAAGTCCTTAAAGGGCAATTCCATAGATGTTTTGTTTATACCTTTAATAAAAGTTGTAAGTTTTCAATATATAACGGGATTGAACAGATTATTCAAGCAGCAATTATAACTTGTTAAAACGTTATGTTTCAAAGGGTTGACGGTATGGGCATTCGTAATTATTTGACTTGCTAATCTTAGCCAGGTATGCTTTTTTCGAGGCACATCAATAAAAGTGTGCCAGGAATAAATGCAAGACAAAGGCCTCTATCCAACATCTACTATGCTGAAGCTTACACGTTAGTCGGTTAGTTTCATCATTAATAACAGCATTGGAAATCATTATGGAAAAACAAGCCAATAAAATTAAATGTCCAAACTGCGGACAAGAAATAGACGTAAATGATTTACTGTATCACCAGCTTGATGATGAGTTAAAGGAAAAATACAATAATGAAATGTTACAGGAAAAAAATAAGTTACGCCTTCAATACGATCTTTTAGAAAAAGAAAAAGTCAACTTTGATGGTATAAAAAAAGAATATGAAGATAAAATCAGGAATGGAATACAAGAAGGCCTTAAAGAGGAAAAACAAAGACTTGAAAAGAAATTACGAGAAAAGATAGAAGAAGAACAATCTGAGCAAATAAAATCCCTGCACGAAGAGCTTAATCAAAAATCAAACAGGTTGAAAGAATTTAACAAAGCTAAATCTGAGATAGAACGTCTCAAAAGGGAAAAAGAAGAGATAAAGGATGCCATTGAGGTAGAGTCGGAAAGAAGATTTACTAAAACACTAATGGAAGAAAGGGAAAAAATCCGCAAGAATGAAGAAGGTAAAATGCAATTCAAAGTTGACGAGAAAGACCAGGTTATAATGCAATTAAATAGGCAGTTGCAGGAAGCTCAGCGAAAAGCAGAGCAAGGCTCAATGCAGTTGCAGGGTGAGGTTCAAGAGTTGGCAATAGAAGATTGGCTAAAAACCAACTTTCCCCTTGATACAATAGAGGAAATAAAAAAAGGGGCACGGGGGGCAGATTGCTTGCAGATTGTTAACACAAGGACAATTAAAAATTGTGGCTCAATTTATTATGAGAGCAAAAGAACCAAGGGATTTCAGGTTAATTGGATAGAAAAATTTAAAAGCGATATTAGGGGCAAGGGTGCGGATATTGGAGTGCTCGTAACGCAATCTATGCCAAACGATATGGAGCGAGTGGGCTTGAAGGATGGAGTGTGGATATGCTCCTTTGATGAATTCAAGGGGCTATGCGTAGTTTTGAGGGAATCTATTATTCGGTTAAGCAATGCTATTATTTCCCAGGAAAATAAAGGCGAAAAGATGGGGATGTTGTATGACTACCTCACAGGCAACGAATTCCGTCTACAAATAGAGGCCATAGTTGAAGGATTTACCCAAATGCAAAATGATTTAGAGTCGGAAAAAAGAGCTATGCAGGGTGTTTGGAAAAAAAGGGAGAAGCAAATACAAAAGGTTATGCTGAACACAAATTATATGTACAGCTCAATAAAGGGTATTGCAGGAAATGCAATTCAGCCTGTAAAATTATTAGAATTCCCTGATTCGGACAAGGGAAAGATAGATTGACGATTAAGGATTTAAGATTGATTGAAGTCGTTTCGCACCTGAAACTTGAAACTCGGCAATGCATTATAACAGTGTAGTTGTTTAATCTATATATAAGGCAACTCTAGACTTTACTGCCAAATCTTTTCCCCTGCCACGAGTTTCTATGGACAAGAATGTTTTTGATAAGCAAAAGTGTTTCGATTTGACCATTCAGGCGCCACTAATTCACCTGGATGGGGGTCCCCTGTAAGTCTCTGTATAACCATGCCAGGAGGGAGAAGCTCCAGGAAATCGCATACAAGGTTCGCATACTCTTCCTGTTTGAGGCATTTATATTTGCCTTCCATATACAACTTTTCCATCCTTGTCCCTTTCACAACATATAAAAGGTGTATCTTGATTCCATCAATTTCCA
>CBFDCD010000117.1:0-6571 GCA_965603225.1 uncultured bacterium | reverse complement strand
TATTGCTAAAAGAAAAGGGGCCACGCCACGGAATATCACCTCAACCGGTGTATCCTTTGCCACCCCGGCAACTGTAAAAATGTTAAGTCCCATTGGCGGGGTAATCAGCCCTGCCTCCATCATCAACACTGCTATAACTCCAAACCAGATTGGGTCAAATCCAAGGGCCAGTATTACTGGAAAAACTACGGGCATTGTCAATACCATCATTGATATGGCATCTAAAAAGCATCCTAAAAAAAGAAAGATTATAACAATAATTGTATGAATCAGGTATGGTGTCACCTGCAGACCTGCCGCCCATACTGCAACCTTCATTGGGATGGTAGATAAGGCGAGAAAGTAGCTAAAAACATTGGCCCCTGCTACAAGGAATAAAACCATTACGGATATGCGAACAGACTCATGCAAAGCGCCTATCAGGTTTCGTAATGTAAGCTTCCTTTTTAGAAGGGCGACTAAGAACAGGGTTGTTGCACCTATCGCGCCGGCCTCGGTAGGTGTAAAAACACCTAAATAAATACCGCCCATTACCAGTATAAAGATTGCCAGCGGTTCCCATATGCCGAGTAGTGAAACAAACTTTTCTTCCCAGCTGACTGCATCCGGGCTGGCTGGGGCTAAAGCTGGGTTCATCTTCACCATGACCACGACTATCACTATATATGCCAGGGCCAGTAGAAGTCCGGGAATCATACCGGCAATCAGGAGTTTTCCTATGGACTGCTCTGTGAGCATACCATACACGATAAAACCAATGCTTGGAGGTATTAAAAAACCAAGCGTTCCTCCAGCAGCAACACAGCCTGTTGCAAGCCTTGGATGGTAGTTGAACCTTTTCATCTCCGGAAGGGCAACTGTTCCCATGGTAGCTGCCGTGGCTACTGAAGAGCCGGACACTGCAGCAAACCCAGCGCAAGCGGCAATAGTTGCTATTCCTAACCCCCCGGGCATCCGCCTGAACCACTTATCAAATGCCCCGTATAATTCATGGGTCATGCCTGAGGTGCCTGCGAATCCACCCATAACTATGAAAAGTGGGATTACAGTATACGGATAGAAGGACGAAACCTCATAGACCGTTCTTGCAACAACAGGCAAGGCAGCGCCTGCGGATGTCAGATAAGTTATCCCGGCAAACCCGACAAGCATCAATGCAAAGGCAATAGGCATTCCTATAAAAATAAGAAGAAATATCAGGAAGGTTCCAATTATACCTATAGTTACAGGGTCCAATTCATCTCCTTACAAGTTTGCCTACTGAGGCTGAAAGATCAATAAGCAGTTCTAAACATAGAAACAACCCGGCCAATGAGACAAGCAGCCTAAAGGGCATTTGCGGTATTCTCAACATATCTGAAACGCTCACCTCCTCAATCCCTACAACCCAGCCCTGCCATGCCAGTATGGCAAGTATAAAAAGACTGAGAAGGGTAGCAATAATATCAAGTATCGTTTCCGCCTGCTCAGGGAGTCGAGATATGAGCATAGATACCCGGACATGTCCCTTTGCCTGATGTGTGTAGGCTACCCCCAAAAGTATAAAAACATTTAACATGTAGCTTGACAACTCAACTGCGCCGGGAATAGGGCGCATCCATACGGCGCGCCCTATAACATCAACGGTAGTGAGCAACATCATTGGTATGAGCAAAAACATACCTCCGGAGCATATATAAAAGTCAATACGCTGTATCCATTTACCAATCTTGCCCGACCAACTCATATCTTCACTCTTTCTTTAAAATTAACAACTACTTCCACTCAGGTGGACATGCCACGCATTTAACACCGTTCTTCTCTGCCTCCTCGTTATACATCTTGACCACCTCTTTTCCGGGAAGGCCCTTCTTTTCCAGGCCTGCAACCCATTTTCTTGTCATATCCTGAAATCCTGAATACCAGCGTTTTTCCTCATCCTTTGTCAGATAATGCAGGTTCACACCCTTTTTTGAAATTTCACTCATCATGGTCTTGTAAACATCTACCGTTAATCCACCAGTGGTGCGAAAGGGGTTTGAACAAACTTCCTTTATGAGAGGTTTAAGATCATCCGGTGTCTTCTCCCAGCTTTTCTTATTCATTGCCACCCCTTCAGTAACGCAACCAAAGGTTGCTATGGCCCCATACTTTGCCACCTCGTAAAGTTTAAACGCAAGGACTAACGGTGGACAAGTGACAAGCCCATCAATTGTGCCTGTCTGCATGGCGAGATAAACATCACCAAGGGGCATAAATACCGGCTCTGCACCGAGCGCCTTAATATAGTTTGTCTGGTGGCCACCAGGAGATCTAATCCTTAGGCCTTTGCAGTCCTCAAGGGTGCGAACAGGCTTTGTGGTCCATAAGGAAGCCTTGATGCATCCATTAAGTTCAATCATTTCTACATCAGAGAATTCTTTGTAAAGGATGCGTTTATACATGGCATTTCCAATGTCAACACCTACATCTTTGCCATTTACCCATGCCGCCAAGCTTAAAACATCGCTCATGGGAAAACGCCCCGGTGTCCAGGTTGCTGTAAAATATCCCATATCAGAGAGGCCATTCTTCACTATATCGAAATGTTCAGCCCCTTTTCCTAATGCCCCACCTGCAAACATTGTGTATGTTATTCTGCCATTGCTCCGCTTTTTCAGTTCCTCAAGCATTGGCACAAAAACAGTCTTAACCTCTCTGGCTACAGGCGGGTGCCAGGTGCTGAATTTGATGTGCATTTTCCCCTTGTCTGCGGCAACAGCGCTTCCTCCGCATACCACAACAAGCAAGAAAGCAAGGCAAACCACTAAAAGGCCAGAACGAGTAAAAAATTTAGTTAATTTCATTGGTATCCTCCTTTTGAATGTTAATAAAAAATGCAAATACTAATTTTGCTTAGGCTGCTTATAGCCTATCTACCTAAGCAGTTAATAAAAAATTAAATATTATCTTCTAAAAAGGTAAAGGTAATGGACTATCCCATTAGTATCTATTTTTTTGTTAACCATGTTCAATTAATTAAGGCAAGTATTTATTGCACCTTAACATCGTCCAGGTTTTTTACAACCTTTACTCCTGTGGCTGTCATTTCCTGCAAGGCCTTCTCAGTTGTTTTAGGATCTATCCCCCGGCAGAGGTCTTCAACAACCGTAACATTAAAGCCTACCTTAGCACCGTCTATTGCCGTGCTTTTCACACAGTAATCAGTGGCTATTCCAAACATAATCAATCTATCAACGCCATCTTTCTTTAATACATCCTCCAGGACAGTCTTTTTGTCACCACCTGCATAAAATCCGGAGTAGCTGTCCCAGTCCATGAGCATTCCCTTTTGCACCACCATCTTTATCAATGAACTGTCTGCGAGTATTTTTGCATTTTCTGTACATTGCACACAATGGGCCGGCCATAAAACCTGATCCTGGCCATGAAGTTTTATAACTTCAAAGGGTTTTTTCCCCGGATTATTTACAAAAAAAGCCTGATGGTTTTTTGGATGCCAATCCTGAGTAGCATAGATATCAATGCCTTTTTTCTTAAGTTCTCGTAAGGCTGCATCAACCCTTTTAACATAGGCTTCATCTGTCCCGGCTACGGCTAAAGATCCATTTTTCCATACGGTAAAATCCGCCTGGACATCTACCAGAACAGCTCCCCATTTGCCTGCCGGTGCCGATGATGCACTGAACATTAATGCCATACCTCAACAAAAAAAACAAAACCTAATCTTTTCATAACATTCCTCCTTTTTTAATTATCCCTCCGGTCATCCTAAAACAATTCTCCTTATTTCATCCCCCTTTCTATAATGGACTTGGAGACCCAAATGGTCCCTTTAGCAAAAATAATATGCCATTAAAGATAATGAACGCCGTACCTATTAGATCCAAATACTTTAAGAATGCCGGATATTTTCCGTACGATTAAAAAAGGATCGAGAGGTTTTAATTAAACCTTTATAAACAAATTGTCTTTTGTATACAAAATTTATAACCATGGTGTTCAACTGTCAAGAAAATTTTATAAGGCCCCATTAGAAAATTTACCGGGGTTTCATAAAATCAATTATACAATGCCGTGTTAGGATATTTTAAAAACTGTGATTCCTGAGCATGTTGATAATTGCATAAAAAGTATAAAAAGAGGATATCTTAGGAACAAGGGCACATAAGATCAGGGGTGTAAAGTTTTATTTGTATGTTGTTTTTTTCTTTATACCTTTGTTACGTTGTACCTTACCTTTAATAAAAAAATCAATCTAAAGTCTTCGCCTAAAGGTGGGGGTTTTCTCCCATTCTCCGAATGAGACAATAGATGATTTATTTTTGGTAAATTCAAACAATATATGGTAAATTAAATATTATCATTTTATCTCAGACGATAAAATTAAATATGTTTTTTAGATTGGGGTTTATAATTCATGCAGCAAACAGCAACATGGAAACAGGTAAAAGAAGGCCTGGTTTCAGATATTTACTTCGATAGGACAAAAAAAATATTAGAGGCCAAAGGGATTGACTCACCTGTCCGCGTTGAATTCATGGCCCACAAGTTACCCTCGGACTGGAACTGGGCAGTATTTGCAGGGCTTGAAGAATGCATGGAGATCTTAAAGGACCTCCCAGTCGAGGTCAGGGCTATGAAAGAGGGAACAATATTCAGCACACAGCAACCGGTAATGGAAATCAGCGGAAAATACCTTGACTTTGGTAAACACGAGACAGCGCTCCTTGGCCTTATATGCCAGGCATCCGGTATAGCAACCATGGCTGCCCGGTGTAAAAAGGCGGCAGGAAAAAAGGAGGTAGTAAGCTTTGGGGCACGCAGAATGCATCCTATAATTGCCCCCCTCATTGAGAGGAATGCATATATAGGTGGATGCGATGGTGTGTCTGCCATTGCCGGGGCAAGGGCTATTGGAAAAGATCCGGTCGGCACGATGCCCCATGCATTGATTTTAATTATAGGTGATACTGTTAAGGCCACAAAGGCATTTGATGAGGTTATTGACCCAACAGTGAGGAGGGTAAGCCTGATCGACACATTTAATGATGAAAAAATTGAGGCAATTAATGTTGCCAATGAATTAGGAGAAAGGCTTTACGCAGTGAGACTTGATACACCCGGCAGCAGAAGGGGTAATTTTAAGGAAATAATGAGAGAGGTCAGGTGGGAACTTGATATCAGGGGATATAATTATATAAAGATTCTTCTAAGCGGTGGTATCAATGAGAAAAGCATCGCAAGCTTCAATACAATCGCAGATGCCTATGGAGTAGGAACAGCTATAAGCAATGCTCCGGTAGTGGATTATTCTATGGATATAATAGAGAAAAATGGGCATCCCCTTTCCAAAAGAGGAAAGATGTCCGGAAGAAAGACTGTTTTTCGTTGCAAGGAATGTTTCAACGCACGGGTCGCTGTGAAAAATGAAACGGCTGGAAATTGCTCATGCGGAGGCGCTGAAGAGGATCTCCTCGTTCCATTACTATCTAATGGAAATATTGAATATAATCTTCCCGATCCATCTCAAATCAGAGATTTTGTTTTAGAGCAACTAGGCAAGGTGGAACTATAACAATTTTTCAGGTGTCAGATTTGGGGTGACAGTAGTGTAAACTACCCAGCAGCAAGCTACGGGGTATCATATGCCATTCCAATCCTTATCCGGCATCAAGTTTGGGTTTCTCGATTCCGGCTTTCTATGAAATGACGGCCTCGCGGCAAACCTCGGGGAAATAATCCCGAGTGATTAAACAACCGGCAAATTTCAGCATTAAGGAAAAGTTGTGGCTGAAAAACATCTAAGGAAAGTAGAAATCCTATCCCGTCTTATGGTTTACATATTAGGAAACAGGCCGGACGAATCCGGCCTTGTTCCGGATAGGGAGGGATATGTAGACATGAAGGAGCTTTTGAAGGCCCTCCATGAAGAACCCAATACGGGTTATGTGAGAGAATCTCATGTGAAAGAGGTGTTGTTTTGGGACAAGGATAAAAATTTTCAGATTGAAGGGAAAAAGATAAGGCACGCCAAAGCAAATCCTTACTCATTCAATGAAAATCAAGGCATGGTTTTGCCTCCAAAAATCCTGTTTAAGGGCGTTAAAAGAAAGGCCTATCCCCATATTCTTAAATTCGGCCTTTTACCAGGAAACAAAGAGTATGTATCGATGGCAAAAGATAAGGATTTTGCAATCCGTATTGCAAAAAGGATTGACCACAAACCAGTACTCTTGGAGATCAAAGTAGGGTCTGCTATGAAGAAAGGAGTTAATATCATCCCGTTTGGTGATTTTCTTTTTCTTGCAGAAAATGTGCCGGCCGAATTTATTCAAGGCCCACCCCTGCCTAAAGAGACACCTTCTAACAAAGAACCATCAAAAAAAGAAATGGATAAGAGTCCGGGGACCTTCACATTAAAGGTAGAAAACGATCCGGATTTTAAACGAAAAACAAAGGCAAAAAAGCGTTTCACTTGGAAAGAGGAGGCAAAAAAAAGTAGGAAGAAAAAAAGGAATCACTTAGAGCAGGGTTGGCAGAAAGGTCCTTTTTAGCCTCTTTAGTTGCTTAAACGGTAGGTTTTATGGCT
>CBFDCD010000116.1:0-6591 GCA_965603225.1 uncultured bacterium | reverse complement strand
CAAATTCTACCGGCCGCAGGTTTAACTTTTTACACATTCCTCTATCAAAGGCTGGGGTAACCTTTACCCATCTGCCGCTAATATAAAGTTCGTTATACCCGTGAAAGATAAAGATATTCGTCTCCATCATTTTTAATAATTTTTCAGGGATTAGATAATTTTTAATATTGGCAAAGACAAGTCTCGCAGGTATATTGTTTGCCCGGGCCAGTGCAGTTAATAAAATGGCCTTTTGGACACAATAGCCTGATCCTCTTTTAAGTATTGTGCTCGCCTTGTAATGCTCGGGCAGGTAAAACGGTGAATAGGGTGTATATATGATCCTGTCCCTCACAAAATAAAAAATAGCCTTAGCCTTTTCTTCAGGATAGGATGATGAAAATTCTTCTGCCTTTTCCTTCATTAATGGAGAATTATAGTCAATGTAGTACGTAGGATTGAGGTAAATAGACAAGTCACTCATGGCTTGCTTTTTTTGGTAATTCGAATTAAGAATCGCAAAGCTTCATTTACTGATCCAGAGTCTGGGAAAACCTTTGCTACATCTTTCTCTAAACGTACTGTAGTTCCATAAAAACTCTTCCGTTCAGGGCCAACCTTCCTTACTTTTAAGCTCGTTAAGTCATATTCCGGCCGAAGCTCATCTTCCATTTTTACATTATCCTTCTTCATAAACTATTTTCTCCCTTCGAGTAGCTTCTCTTGCGCTAATCAAACGAATTTTATTTTTTCTTTCTGCATATGCAACAATCAGCAAACGGTTTTTCACTGAATGTCCAATAATGATATATCAATGTTCATTATAGGAATGATCCGGATCATAGAAATCAACATAGGCTGGGTCATCAAATACAGATTTTGCTTCATCAAATGAGACTCCATGTTTTAAGAAATTGGAAGCCGCCTTGTTCTGATCCCATTCAAATTCGATAGACATTATTATAACATAAATCCTTAATTTCAAACATTATAAATAAACATCATTGTCTACAACCTATCTATCTGATCAGTTGCGTCTGTTCAGGTATTCTTTGATAATCGGGAAATTATAGACTTTGTAAAGTTCTTGAAAAAGATAAGCTGAATGGGCTCGGATAACCTGTTTAAAAGAGTAGAGCTGAATTTAAGTAAAATACATTCTTTTTGCGAGGTAATTGTAGCTGAGCGTGCCTCCCCGGTTAAATATGCCATCTCTCCAAAGCATTCGCCTCTTTCTAAAGCAGCAACATGCCTGATGCCCTTTAGCACTGCCACTTGGCCGCTGATTAAAATATAAAAGGAATCATCTATCCCCCCTTCCTCAATAATAGTCTTGCCCTTGTCTATCTTTATTAAATTGCTTGCGGAGAGGATTTCGTTTATCTGTTCCCCTGTAAAATTTTGAAAAAAGGGTAAATCCTGTATGTATGACAGCAGCTCGCTGTTATGGGTCTGTTTTTCTCCATCCTCCATCCCCTGCAGCAACAATCGTATGTCATAAGCAAATTCCATGCTGCTCTGATAACGCTCGGTCAGGTCCTTGGCTAAGGCCTTGTCAAGGATACTCTCTAAATTTTTTGGCAGTTCCGGCCTTAGCTCAAGAATCCTTGGGTGCTTTTCATTAACAATTCTGTACATAATAGAATATTCATTTTCTCCTTCAAAGGCCTTTGTTCCGGTTAAAAGTTCATAAAACACTGCGCCAAGGGAAAACAGGTCACTTCTCTCTGTAATTACACCCTCCTTCACCTGTTCCGGAGACATGTAACTTGGTGAACCGAATAGACCTTTAACAAGAGTAGATTCACCTTTTTTGATGTATGCAATACTGAAATCCGTTATCTTCACATGGCCTGCAGAACTTAATATAATATTAGACGGTTTTATGTCACGGTGAATTACCCCGTTTTCATGGGCATACTCAAGACCTTTGCATACTCTGAATACAATCTGCAGCACCCTTTCTAATGGCAGCAAATTATCTGGGTCGCAGAATTTCTCCAACATTGGACCATCTATATATTCCATTGTAATGTAGCAAAGGTCCTGATGAAGATCAGCATCATAAATGGTTACAATATTGCTGTGAATAAGCCTCCCTGCTGATTGTGCCTCTGTAAAAAAACTCTTCCGGTACCTTTCAAATTCATCAGGGTTACTTCCTTGTGGGGGACGATAGATCTTTATTGCTACATTGCGTTCAATGTATGGGTCCCTTCCGAGATAAACATAGCCCAGGCTTCCATGCCCTAGTTTCCCTAAAATCTCATAACGCCCTATTTTCTTTATATTTTCCAAATCCAGCATGAGATATTGCCAAAAATTCTAAAAGTTACTTGTTACCATTATAAAATTTAAACATTAAATACACATATCCGTTCACAGGTTAATGGTTTCCCTGATTTATCGGGAAACCATTAACAGTTAAAAGGAAACTAAATATACTGTCCATTTTTAAGCGTTCAATAATTTCGCAAACCCTGAACTGTTATCTCCTCTTTCTATTTAATGCCGCGGGCAAACAATGACTCTATATCAAGCTGATTAACCATGTCTGTAAATACCTCGCTGACAACTATATGGGCCTGATTTAATCCCGATATTCTAAATTTCTCCCCTTTCCCCTTGAACTTTCTCACTACTGTTTCTCCATTTTTAATAAACTCAGCATCATAGGCTATGACTGCAATCCAATTACGTCCATCCAGATCAAGGATAAATTTATTTAGCTTAACGATCAACTGCGGTGCTCCCGGCCTTTGTTCATTTAATAATTGTAGACCATTATTTTCCAGGCTAAAAGTAAAGGCCTTTCTAAAAAGGGCTTCAACATCATAAATTCCAGCAAGATACTCACCGCTCCCCTCTTTTGAAAGAATAAAGTTAATATTCCCTGAATAATTTTCATACAGTTTTCTCGCATCCTTTCCTATAATTTCCTTGTCAGCTCTTTTGTCAATAAACTGGAAAAATACCTCATTTCCCTCTAATATATTTGATTTCGGCATTATTTTATACGTTACATCAAGAGTTGGGATAGTGGCACATGAAACAAACAATGCAAAAAACAGGGGGAAGACAAGTTTTAAACAATAAAAAAATGTTTTCATAATATTCCTCCTTATTAAAATAATGTAGTATAGACAATTTAAATAAACTATTCTATTAAAAAGTATTAGCAAAAGAGTAATTCTGTCAAGGCAAAATGGCACAAGAGATAAAAGATATAAACAGCATTATACAGGAAAGGGATAGAGCTCTTTTTAGAGAGGCGTGGAATATTGCCAGAGAACATCATGGTGACTCTTTTACCTTCTACCTCCCAGGCATGATAAGGTACGGGAGTATTAGAGGACTGTATCCTGCTATTTCATTAACCGGGAATAGGTGCCAATTGTTGTGTGAGCATTGCAAAGGCATGCTCCTTAAGCCTATGATTAAGGCAGTTGACCAGAAAGTTCTTTTAAACAAATGTATCAATTTAGCAAATTCAGGCCGGATAGGGGTTCTTTTAAGTGGGGGTTCCGACCGTGAAGGAAAATTGCCGTGGGATACATTCTTTTCAACAATACGTAAAATAAAATCTGAAACTAATCTGTTCATATCCGTACACTGCGGATTTGTTGATTATAGCCAGGCTGTGGGCCTAAAAGAAGCCGGCGTAGACCAGGCCCTGATAGATGTAATGGGAGATGATGAGACTGCAAGAGATATTTATCATCTTGACGGACTTAAAAACGTAATAACGTCATTAGATAATCTCTTGAGAGCAGGCATTGATGTAGTTCCTCATGTTGTTTCCGGGCTTATGTATGGAAGAATCCAAGGTGAATATAAGGCGCTTAGGATTATCAAAGATTACAATCCTGTTTCGGTTGTTATTGTTGTGCTTACCCCTTTAAAAGGCACACCAATGTCAAGCGTTTCGACCCCCTTGCCTATTGAGATCGCCCGATTGGTCGCTTCTGCCCGTTTGATAATGCCCCATGTCCCTATATCGCTTGGTTGCGAGAGGCCAAGAAACACTGACGGGCAATTAATGGAAGAGATGTCTATCTATGCAGGGGCCACAAGAATGGCCATCTGGTCTGATAAGACTGTCAATACTGCTATAAATTTAGGGTTGAAACCCTCTTTCCAACGCACCTGCTGTTCTGTGCCATACGGAAAAGACTCGACTACTATCGGCTGAAACCGATACTTTGAGAAGCCAAGGCACAGCCTTGGAG
Source organism: uncultured bacterium (assembly GCA_965603225.1). Lineage (GTDB taxonomy): Bacteria > Desulfobacterota > DSM-4660 > Desulfatiglandales > B25-G16 > M55B121. The sequence goes on along the minus strand of CBFDCD010000116.1, from coordinate 2,383 downwards.
AGAGCCCGGGGCAGGCATTGCCACTTTGTGCCTTATCTCCAATAAAATTATTAAACTATAGTCTTCACCTGAAGATGAGAGTTTTTTTACTATTCCCCTCCAGTTTCCTGAAGTCAACTTACTTATTTATGCCCTATAACCCAACTCCTGGGCTGGAAACGGAGGTTTGTGCACAAAATAGTACACCATAATACGCTATAAATTACGATGTCTGAATTATATATTTTTCGTATGTATTTTAATTAATCATACTTTAGGCTTGCATGCAAAATTTTTTTGGCATAATCTGAAGACAATATTTCAAAATTAGTCATCAGGATAGTACCATATATATCTATATGTTATTAAACAGAAAATATCAGATTAATATAGGGAAAATTAAGATGAAAAAGCTATTTATTTTACCCGTATTGGTAATAATCTTTTTATCTGGGCAATTTGCATTTACAGATTCAGGTGGCGGATGGACAGGCAATGAGCAGGAAGGGGCCAATGTTTTGCGTCAACTAAACCCCTTTCTAGGTTGGGGCGATGATGAAACATGGACACCCAATATCTGGGAAGACGCTGGTGGTGGATCGCTTTGGCCTGGTTGGCAAGAAATTCCAAGTGATACAGACCCAATTTGGTTTGACGGTTTTCAAGAACTAGAAGATTTAAGGAATCAGGGACCCACAGCAGATGCAGGCCCTGATCAAACAGTAGACGAAGGAACAACAGTTACACTTGATGGTTCTAATTCAAGTGATCCGGGCGATGGAATCGCATCATACCAGTGGACCCAGACCTTAGGCACACCTGTCACTATCGACAATGATACTGCGGCACAGGCTACATTTGTTACTCCAGATTCAGGCCCTCCGAATGAGATGCTCACCTTTGAGTTAGGGGTAAGTGACAATAACGGTTTATCTGCCACTGACAGTATTGCTGTCTATGTATCACATGAGGCAGATGGTGATTTAGCGCCTTTTGGAGACAGAGATGGCATTGTGAATGTTGGAGATTCCCTGGTAGCCATGCGTTTTGCCCTTGGGCTTTTAACACCTACTCAGGAAGACGTTTACCACGGAGACACTGCCCCTTTAGACAACCAGGGTGAGCCGGTTCCAGACGGACAGATAACCGTTGGTGACGCCTTAATAATATTACAAAAGGCGTTAGAGATTGGTCAATCAAATTGATACGGCTCACAAAGAAAGCGGAAGGTCAGATCTTCATTATTTACAGAATTTAATGGAGAGTGAAGGATGAAGATCCGACCCTGATGCTGCTCTGCAGAAATTATTTCAGAGCTCGGTTTGTCAATTGTGCACAGCCTGTTGCCCAAACCCAATTCTTATAGTTCTGTTGCAGGATAAAATAGTGCCAGGGCTTGACATGTTTTTAAACAAAAAACCTATTGCAAAAAATACTAAATAAAGAAACTTTTCTCTTCCACAAAAAGGGAAAAATGACTTGATTGACAAGGGTTACCACAAATGACCTCATAGAAAACCCTTCACATATAGCTCTACTGGTCTGTATAAATTGCCCTACCTGGGCATTGCTCTTTGACAGTGACTTCTCTGAGTGGTTGGCAAGAACAAGGATATTTTGTAAGGCAGCTATAGAAAATCCTGTATCTCCATTCTCCATAGCCTTCTCCATCGTGCCCTTTTAAAGCCATATCTTTTAGACCGTGCAAAGGATCTCTCAGATAAGTGCTGTCTTGTCTTTATATCCCTTTTGCCCTCTTGTCTCTGGGCATATGTGAGCATGATATCTAATTCATCTTGTCTTATGTGACGTTTTAGGTTTTTTACTAAACTTTGTTTGTCGGATCTCCTTCAGCAATCATAGCTTTCATCACCTCTTTTTCTTTAAAATCCGGTGCAATACCTTTTAAAAGTGCCTCAATAACAATCGTTCCATTTTGGTTTTTGTATTCTGCTTTTGCATTGAACCAGCCATTGTTCTCTTTCTCTGAAATAACGAGATTACAAACAATACTGTCCCCAAAATATACCGGTTTCTTAAAACTAAAATGCATATCCGTAGCCAACCACCCCATTTGTCCTCCGATTTCGGTAATCATGCTAGCTACCAAAAGCCCATGGCAGATCCGACGGTTGAAACCCTTTGCCTTAATAAATCGTTCATCAAAATGGACCGGATTGTAGTCTCTCGTAATATCAGCAAACAGATTCACATCTTTTTCCGTAAATTCGCGTGAAATAGAAAATACGTCTCCAACATTTAATCCCGCGATAGATTTTTTTCTAATGTGTGTCATACGGTTCAACCTTATAGGAAAATGAAATCACTTAACACAGAGCTGAGGGGCCGGGTGTTTTTGAAAGTGCAACCCTCGAAACTCCCCCAAATTCAAATAAAGCAGCCT
>CBFDCD010000115.1:0-6677 GCA_965603225.1 uncultured bacterium | reverse complement strand
CATTATAGGTTTAGACCGCTCTAAGGGCGAAGTGTATGCCCATGATCCGGTATTTGGCTGGTATGGATGGGGTCGGGATGTGCCCATTAGAGAAAAAGTGTTACGCCAGGCTGTCCAACGCAGCCCCTGGCAGCACCGATACATCACTGTTGTTTTTAATCGCTCTGGATCGTCGCCTAAAAATGAGCGAGAAATTCAAACCCTATTAAAAAAAAGGATCCAGCAAAAAATACTCGGAGATGATTCGGTTTATGATTCCGTAGAGATGTGGAGGGAGTTTTTTTGCATGCCACGTCTTAACAAAAACTTTGTCCACGGCATCAAAGGCCTGGAGGCATTTAAAACAGATCTACAGCCCGAGCGCTTCAAAAGAATCCTGGCCGCCAAACTGCAAAAACGGAAGATGAAACCGGTGGAAGTTGTCTCGTGGATTGATTTGAACATGTATCATAATGCCTGGGTTGCAATGATCAGCGCTGATTATCTGGAAGAGATAGGACAGATAGACGAATGGCTTTGGCTCTTGCGCCTGCATATTTTCTATGAACAGTTGTGGATGTCCAGCGCCAAACTGCGTTCCGTATTCAAAACCACCGACAATGTGGGCCAGGCCATGGCCTCAATCAGCCCTGTCCTAAAAAATATGCGTAATACCATCGACGCAATTATTGAACACTTTCGACTACACCTAAGACAATGACTGATAGGATGTTCCTTTTGATAGATTGAGAAGCAAGTTGATTAGAATTGCGCCTGTTTAATATTAGATGTTGAGTAGACCGCTCCATTTTTCCAGTTTTCTTTTGCTCGTAAAGGATACCCAGGGTTACGATTATACATGCTCTATGACATGAATAAGGACAGTGCCGCGTACCATATAAGTAGTATTATTTTCTATATGGTATCGGATTTCCTTGGTCAACCCGTAATATCGTTCGATGCCGGTGTCGAAATTTTTTAAACGGAAAAATTGGGGTTGAACCTTGATGAATAGAAAAAGAAATGGTGTCACCCCATTGATTCACAGCATATTTCTTGACACGTTTAACTTCTTCTGATAGATAAACGTAAGACGCTTGGATCCGATTTCGGACCAAGACACAAAGTAGGACATTTTTGTTTGTCAGGGTATCGAATTATAAGCCTCTCGTCTTAGACGCGAGGCTTTTTTTGTGGAGTTTTAAGAACTATGAAGATTGTCAAATCAGTAAAAGAGATGCAGGAATTTTCTGAATCCCTCAGGAACAGCGGAAATAGAATTTCTTTTGTCCCCACTATGGGTTACTTCCACCGTGGTCATTTAAGCCTCATGGAAGAAGGAAAAAAATTAGGAGACTGTCTGGTCATCAGTATCTACGTGAACCCGACACAGTTTGGCCCCGGGGAAGACTTAGAAAAATATCCAAGAGATTTTAAAAAGGACAGAAAGCTCTCCGAGGATGTCGGTGTAGATGCAATATTTTATCCTCCGGATAGTGAGATGTACCCAGAACAATATCAGACATTCGTTGACGTGGAGGGAGTAACCAATAACCTGTGCGGTTTATCAAGGCCCGGCCATTTCAGGGGTGTGACAACAATTTGCGCAAAACTCTTCAATATTGTCAAACCCCATGTGACAATCTTCGGTAAGAAAGACTTCCAGCAGTTCGTTACGATCAAACGCATGACGGTAGACCTCAATATGGACTTAGAAGTTGTCGGAATGCCCACTGTAAGGGAAGCGGATGGCCTGGCAATGAGTTCGAGAAACATCTACCTAAAAGAGAAGGAAAGAGAGTCCGCCCTCAGCTTGAGCCGTTCACTTAAGCTTGCAAAAAAGCTTTATGACAAACAAGAAAGGAATGCAGGCAAAATAATAGAAGAGGCAAAAAAATGTATTGAAGGACATCCTTACACAAATATCGATTATGTAAAAATCTGCGGCACCACTACAATGGAAGATATCGAACATCTTGAAAGAGAAGCCGTCATAGCACTGGCTGTACGGGTCGGAGCGGTAAGGCTTATAGATAACTACGTGTTCGGGGAGTCCTTGAGTCTTTAATGTGTGACACTCTTTCGTGTGCTTTATTCCTCATCTCCAATCAGAGTATCAAACTAAAATTTTCGCCAAAAAGCGGGAATTTTCTCATATTCCCAGAATGAGACAATAACAGCGACTATTATTATACCATATGACGCAAAGAGTTCTTACATTTAAGAAAAGGCTTCATCGAAAGGATTTTTAGAAATAATCGTTTCGTCCCTTCCCGGTCCTACAGATATAATAGAAACAGGTACTTCAATAAATTCCTCAATCCTCTTTATATAGGCTCTCGTATTACTTGGCAGTTCATCAAAGGTCCTCGCACCGGATATATCCTCATCCCATCCATCCATCTCCTCATAAACAGGGGTACAGCTGTTAAGGGTCGACAGCTTAGCAGGCACGCTTCCCACTATCTTTCCCTGGTTCTCATAAGCTACACAAAGATTGACAGGGTCAAGCCCTGTTAACACATCGAGTTTTGTAAGGGCAATATTGGTTATTCCGTTAACCCTTACGGAATATTTAACGAGAGGTAGATCCAACCAGCCGCACCTTCTTTTTCTACCTGTAGTGGCACCAAATTCCTTACCTCTGCTCTGCAAAAAATCACCGCTTTCATCAGTTAGCTCGCTCACGAATGGACCCTTGCCAACACGCGTAGTATATGCCTTCACAATGCCAACAATGTCATTTAAGCTTTTAGGACCAACACCTGTTCCGCTGCATGCAGTTGCTGCAACAGGATTGGATGAGGTAACAAAGGGATATGTGCCATGATCTATGTCTAAATGGGTCCCCTGGGCACCTTCAAAAAGTATATTCTCCCCTTTTCTTATTGACTCATCAAGCTCCATTGAAACATCAAGGATAAAAGGTAAAAGTTCTTGAGCCATAGTCATATATCTTTCTATTATAGGCTCAGGTCTCAGGGGATTTTCTCCAAAAAGATTTGTTAAGTAAAAATTCTTTTCACTGAGATTTTCCTCAATTTTTTCCTTTAATACATCCGGCTCAGTTAAATCAACAACTCGTATCCCGGTCCTTGCTATCTTATCTTCATAGCACGGTCCTATGCCCCTTCCAGTAGTTCCGATTTTGGATATCCCTTTTGCCTTTTCCCGGGCCGTATCAACGGCCTTGTGGTAGGGCATTATCAGGTGAGCCCGTTCGCTTAGGCCCAGTCTTTCAGGGCTTACCTTTACTTTTTTTTTCGAGAGATCCATTATCTCTTCCAGCAATACTTCAGGGTCAACTACGACGCCATTGCCTATCAGACATCTTGTATCTTTATATAAAATTCCAGATGGGATGAGATGCAAAATAGATTGCACTCCATTTACAACCAGTGTGTGCCCAGCATTATTTCCACCTTGAAACCTGACAACCTTTTTTGCATAACCGCTTAAAAGGTCAACTATCTTTCCTTTTCCTTCGTCACCCCACTGGGCGCCTACGATAACAACATTTGACATATCTATCCACTCCAATTATATAATATTCGGCACTACCTTTTTTGTTAAAAACAATATAGAATTAAAGCCCTTTATTATGACTCATTTGGCCTGATAAAGTCTTTTATATTGACGACCTTTGGAGTTCCCTTTTTTCGATCCTCTCCAGCCCTCTCCTTCTTAATTTTTTCAATATGTTCCTTTAACTCATCATTTTCATCTAATATTCCCTCTATTTGGGCCTCAAATTCCTTCAATGAGCTATCAAGCTCTGATGTTTCAATCGAAAAAGAAAATAAAGAGGCTAATAAATTTACAATCTTTTTAACGACCCTAAAATTTGTGCCTCTCAGATAAAGGGGAGTATGACCCCAGAGACCAAAAAACGGGTAGGAATGCTTTTCTGTTTCCTCCATAATAAGTGAATGTATACCTGAAGGGCCTTCATAATTAATCATGCTGATGTCATTCTTAATAAAGACATCACGCCATTCCGCAGAGGAATATACCCCTGAGACTATAGACTCGGTGTGAAGAACATCGTCATACATCCCGCCAAGACTAATTACGAGAGAAACATCCCATTTTTTACATAAATACAATAGGGTTTCAACAAAGTTATTCCACCTATAGTCCGGTTCTTGTGCACTGAGGAAAATTATATCCTTTCCCCCTTCCTCATTCTTGCTATAATAAAATGGTATTTCTGTTTGGGAAACATTTTTTAGACTTCCCTCCTCAATAGTAGCAATTGGCCTGTTTTGAGTAAACTGGTAATAAGTATCCGGATTAATTTTAGCTAAGAGCGTTCCTCCTTTTTTCTCAATTATATAGTCTATTGATTTAAGGGCGGAGTTACCGGCGTTTGACCAACCACCAAACCCTAGTATCATGATTGGCTTTATTAGCTGAGGCTCTTTATGAAATTTTACATTGTCTTCCATATATAAAACTCTCCTCTTATTTCATTTGTTCCAATATCTTTTTGCAGGAACTTTGAGATTAGTCACCCTGCTGTTTTTATATGGTTAAATGAAAAATTTATTTTTAAAAAATTTTTATTAAATATGTTCAATAGTATGCAGTATTTTTATAAAAAAATAAAAACACTAATCTGTCAATATAAGCTTATCTCCTATAAAATGAGTTTATTGTATTGACAACATATTCAATTTGTTCAAAGGTTAGCTCTGAATATATCGGCAAGGCAAGGGTCCTGGCAGAGGCATCAACAGAAATTGGGCAATCCTCCGGCTTATAATGTAAATACCTGAAACATTCCTGAATATGAAGAGGGACGGGATAATAAATCTCGGATCCTATATCATGATCCGCCAAAAATTTTTTTAACTCATCTCTTTTATTGCTGATCTTAATGACAAACTGGTTATATATATGCCTGCCATCGCCCTCAAATGGCAACTCTATTTCTTCTAAATCGACCTTTGCGAAGAGGTCTCTATACATCCTCGCATTCTCCCTTCTTTTTTCAGTCCACTGATCAAGATACTTAAATTTTACCAAAAGAATAGCCGCCTGGAGCGAATCAAGCCTAAAATTTCCTCCTATGACCTTATGGTAATATTTTGGCTTCGACCCATGAACTCTCATTATAGACATCTTCTGATAGGCATCCTCATCATCTGTGGTGACCATTCCCCCGTCGCCAAATGAACCAAGGTTTTTAGAGGGAAAAAAGGAAAAACACCCGTACTTACCCAGAGAACCTGCCCTTTTCACAGATCCATCTGCGAACCTATACTCCGAACCAATCGCCTGAGCAGCGTCCTCAATGATAATTATCCCTAATGAATTAGCTATTTCTATAATGTCCCCCATATCAGCGCATTGACCAAAAAGATGCACCGGCATGATGGCCTTTAGCCTTGACCGTTCTTCTCCATTCATTGAAGAAATTTTTTTCTTCAATATCTCTGAATCAATGTTGTAGGTATGGGGATTAATATCAACCAATAAAGGTATTGCACCTAACCTTACAATTGAGCCAACGGTGGAAAAAAAGGTATATGGGGTAGTAATAACTAAATCTCCTTGGCCAATGCCTTCTGCCATCAGGGATACAAGGAGTGAATCAGTGCCGGAAGAAACACCAACGGCATATTTTACCCTAGTGTAATCGGCTATTTTCCTTTCCAGCTCCTCTACCTTCGGCCCAAGTATGAATCTTTGGGATTCGTAAACCTCCATAGTGGCATCTAAAACTTCCTTTCTAATGGTTTCATACTGGGCCTTTAAATCCAGCAGTGGTACATTCATTTAAAACCTCCATTTTTTGTAAATCGTAATTTTGTTAAAATCGTAAAAATTCAGATTTTTTCTTTTCAGTATATCATTTGCGCCCTTGCACATGTCAACTTATATAGACAGAAAAAATTTTGCTTGTCTGAATAAAAACATCGTTACTATTCATTGTCAGAGCTAATGAATTTGCTAAAAACAACCTGGTTTTGGATGTGCATTTTAGTCGTATCAGCTTAAGGGTGCCAAAAAGGTGACCCCTGAATCCTCACTAATCTCTATCTACGATTTTTATTTTCCATCAGTGCAGCAACTCAGATACAGGCACCACGCTGACCTTACTTTTTAATGTCTGTTCGTATACCTTTAATATGTTGAGCGTTTTTTTATGAGGGTGAGCAATGCCTATTGCCCGGCCTTTGTGTCTTGCAAGGCCGCAAAGTTTCTCTATTTGTGCCTTTAGGGCATTCTCCGTGAGATTGTTATCTAAAAATACATCCCTGTTTGCTGTATTAAGGGCCAACTTTTTTGCAACCTTAAAGGCCACAGTATCAGAACTTGTTCTACTGTCAATAAAATAGAGGTTTCTTTTCTTTAATTCTGTCATGACTATTTCCATTTTTTTTTGACATTTTGTGAGCCTTGATCCCATATGGTTATTAACGCCAGAGATAAACGGTATCTGTCTTAGATCATCGTTAAGGACCTTTAAGATTGCCCCTTCATCCATTGACTCTAATAACACCCCATCTCCTGGATTTATTGAAGGGTAGCTAATAGGTTCCATAGGCAGATGGAGCATGGTCTCTTTGTTTCTTTTATGTGCCTTTTGGGCAATGATCCTCGTATATGGGGTAAAGGGTAAGATGGAAAATGTAAGGGCTAAATCAAGATTTATCAGTTCGTTTGCAATAGGTTTTTTATAGCCCAGGTCA
>CBFDCD010000114.1:0-6767 GCA_965603225.1 uncultured bacterium | reverse complement strand
TTCATATATAACCAGCGAGGTGGTATATGACAGAATAATTTATAATGCAGCAAAAAAATTTGGAGTAGAATCTCACCTAATAAAGGCTGTAATTATGGCGGAATCGTCCTTTAATCCCAATGCGTTATCTAAGAGCGGGGCCCAGGGACTCATGCAGTTGATGCCGGTTACTGCAGATGATATGAAGGTAGATAACCCCTTTGATCCAGAGGAAAACATATTCGGCGGAACGCAATATCTTAGTTTGCTGCTGAAAAAATTTGATCATGACAAAAGGCTGGCCTTAGCCGCATATAATGCAGGACCTAAAACAGTAACTAAGCATAATGCTATCCCGCCCATACCGCAGACTAAGAATTTTGTAAAGACGGTTATGAAATACTATACTAAATTAAAAGATAAAGGAAATTAAAGGGCAATTTTTTAATAACCCCTGCCCTTCCCAACATTGCCGGATAATAATGGAATTCCCTATGGACAACAACAAAGACCCGATCAACCTTCCGAATACGCTAAGCATTATACGACTACTATTTATCCCGGCCGTGGTTACATGTCTGTATTTTCCAGGTAAAATTGGAAGTTTCTTGGCAGCCCTTTTTTTTAGTTTGGCCGCTATTACAGATCTTTTAGATGGATTTTATGCAAGAAGATATAACATTGTAACCCCCCTTGGCAAATTATTGGACCCATTGGCCGACAAATTACTCATTTCTGTAACTATGATAATTCTCATAACATTAAACAGGATACCTGCGTTGATTGTTGCATTGATTATAGCCAGGGAAATTGCAATAACAGGGTTAAGGGGTATAGCAGTGGCCAATGGTAAGATTATAGAGGCAAGCCCCTCTGGAAAATATAAAACAATATTTCAGATTGTGGCCCTCATATGCCTCTGTCTCCACTACCAGTACTTAAAAATTGATTTTCATGCCGTTGGAATGGCATTTATATGGGCAGCATTGATATTAACAATGTGGTCCGGATGGTTATATTTTAAAAAGGCTAAAAAGATGCTCCTGTAAAAGCTATGCTATTCTATTATTTTGATTATAGCTTAAAAACGTCCATGGAAATCAGATCTTGAACCATTATTCTAAAGGGCTAAACTATTACTAAAAATTAAAGTTTTTTTGTTGACAAAAAAAAAGAAATCACTAAAATACAATTCTCAGTAGCGCGGGAATAGCTCAGTTGGTAGAGCATCACGTTGCCAACGTGACGGTCGCCGGTTCAAGCCCGGTTTCCCGCTCCAATAAAAGGCGGCATAGCCAAGTGGCTAAGGCAGCGGTCTGCAAAACCGTTTTACACCGGTTCGAATCCGGTTGCCGCCTCCAAGTGGTTAGAGTAAATTAATTAATAAAGCAATGTCTATGGCATCTAAAAAACTTACCATTCTATTTCTCCCTGAAACAACAAATAAGGTAAGAAAAATCAATGTCTCTAATAGGTTAATCTCGATTCTTATCCTTTTTATGCTTTCCATAATGATGGGGATCGGATGGATCATTAGCGATTACAGCAAGATTAAAGGTCAGGCCCCGGAATTGCTCGCCCTTAAAAAAGAAAACAAACTGCAAAAAACCCAACTCATTGCACTTGCAAAAAAAATCAACAACATAACCCAGAAGATAACAGGAATACAAGAATTTGATCACAGATTAAAGGCCCTCACAAACATAGAGCCGTCTACTGAACAAAATCAATTTCTGGCCGTTGGGGGTTCAAATAATGATACCCTTAAATCAGACTATCAACTGGAGGAAGTCCATAAGGGGTTGATACGAGAGATGCATGCAGCATTGGAAAACGTAGAGACGGAAATAGTTGCTACTTCCCTATCCCAAACAGAAATAAACAATTTTTTTGAAAAACAAAAATCAATTTTAGCGTGCACACCATCTATAAAGCCGGTAAATGGCTGGCTCACCTCAGGATTTGGCTATAGGGTTTCACCATTTACAAAACGAAGGGAATTTCATAAAGGGATAGACGTAGCATCCAGAATCGGCACACCAGTCATTTCGCCTGCTGACGGTTTAGTCGTGTCTGCCGGCAAACAAGGAAATTATGGTAATGTAATTGTCATAAATCATGGGTATAACATGAAGACAAGATATGCACACCTGCATAAATATAGAGTGAAAAAGGGAGACCTTGTTAGGAGAGGTGAAATAATAGGTGAAGTAGGCACCAGCGGGCGATGCACAGGCCCTCATCTCCACTATGAGGTACTTCTAAGCGGTGTACCTGTTAACCCGCTCCGTTACGTCCTTAACTGATATTCCTACAATCCTGCCAATTCCCTTTCTTATCTTCTCCCATTTTTTATCCACACCATACAACACTTTCAACCTGTGCGATTAGCCATTAGTCCCGCTTGAGGCGGGATTAGCATTAAAAAGGGCGGAAATGAGAGATTTTAGAGAACTTAATCAACAGGTCAATGAGGTAAAGAGGATGTTGAACAGTTTTATCCAAAAGCTAATGGCTAAAAGCTAACCGCACAGGTTGAACACTTTTGTATTTGCTGCTTGAATTTTCTTCTATAAAGGTTTAATCAGATAAAAGCATGAACGAAAGGAAACAGGTATATGTTAGGTAAATTCTTTAAAAATGTTATTGGAAGCAAAAACGAGAGAGAACTCAAGAAACTTGCCCCAATAGTGATAAAAATTAATGAATTGGAGCCATCTCTTAAAGGACTTAGTGACTCTCAGCTAAGAGGAAAGACTGGGGAGTTTAAACAAAGAGTAGCAAATGGCGAGTCTCTGGATAATATACTGCCTGAGGCCTTTGCAGTTGTAAGAGAAGCCTCTGTTAGAACCCTGGGGATGAGACACTTTGACGTTCAGCTCGTAGGGGGTATTGTCCTTCATCAGGGAAATATTGCAGAAATGAAGACAGGGGAAGGTAAAACCCTGGCCGCAACCCTCCCCCTCTATTTAAATGCCCTTTCAGGACAAGGCTGCCACTTAGTCACGGTTAATGATTATTTAGCCCGCAGAGATGCAGAGTGGATGGGTGGTGTATATAATTTCTTAGGAATGTCTGTAGGAATTATCTTACATGACATGGATGATAGAAACAGGCAAAACGCCTATAATGCAGATATAACATACGGGACTAACAATGAATTCGGTTTTGACTATCTGAGAGATAATATGAAGTTCTCCTTGGAGGAATGCGCCCAAAGGGACCTCAATTTTTCAATCGTTGACGAGGTAGACAGCATTCTTGTTGATGAATCACGAACCCCACTTATAATATCCGGTCCTGTAGAACATAGTGAAGATGCCTTTTATGCCGATGTAAAACCATTAATTTTAAACCTTAAAAAACACCAGGATAGACTCATGAGAGATATCCTTGATGAGGCAGAGACGAGGCTGCAAAAGGGTGTAGATGATGATGACTTAATTGAGCTGCTTCTTCGGGTAAAAAGGGGCAGCCCAAAAAATTCACATTTTCTCGATATCATAGCTAAGGAGCCAATACTAAAGAAAAAGATAGACAGGTTGGAGTCCATGCTTTCATCCCAGAAAAGCCTGACAGCCCTGGATGAGGAGCTCTACTGCATAATAGAAGAACAAGATCACAGTGTGCATTGGACAGATAAGGGTCTAAGATTATTATCAGGGTCACAGAGCGACGCCTTTGTTGTACCTGATCTGGAACAGGGATCAGAACAGATTGACAATGATCCTGATTTAGATTTCAGGGAAAAGAAAAAGAAAAAACATGAGTTAGAGGAAGAATATTCAGCGGCATCTGAGAGAATGCATTCGGCGCAACAGCTCATTAAGGCCTACTGGCTCTTTAATAAAGACGTTGATTACGTTGTAAAGGATGGCCAGGTTATTATTGTCGATGAATTCACCGGCAGATTAATGCCTGGCAGGAGATGGAGCGATGGTCTACATCAGGCCGTTGAGGCAAAGGAAGGAGTCAGCGTTGCAGAGGAAAATCAAACACTGGCCACTATAACCTTCCAAAATTACTTCAGGATGTATAAAAAACTTGCCGGTATGACAGGGACAGCCGATACAGAGGCCCCGGAATTTAAAAAAATATACGATCTTGATGTCTTTGTAATACCAACTCATAAAAAAATGATTAGGCGTGATTACCCCGATGCTATTTACAAAACAGAGCGGGAGAAATTCAATGCCGTTTTGAGGGAAATTATGGAATTGCATAAAAAGGGGCAACCAATCCTGGTTGGCACAATATCCATAGAAAAATCAGAGATGTTAAGTAAAATGCTAAAAAGAGAGGGCATAAAACACCAGGTTTTAAATGCAAAAAATCACGAAGGAGAGGCAGAGATAATCGCCAATGCAGGACAAAGTAGAACAGTTACAATATCTACCAATATGGCAGGCAGGGGAACAGATATAGTACTGGGTGATGGCGTGCCGGATATCGGGGGCCTGCATATCCTTGGCACGGAGAGACATGAGAGCAGGAGAATTGACAACCAGTTAAGGGGCCGCTCAGGGCGTCAGGGTGATGCCGGCTCTTCACGATTTTATCTATCCTTAGAGGATGACCTGATGAGGATATTCGGCTCGGAAAGGATTGCCTCTGTAATGGACAGGTTCGGCATGGAAGAGGATCAACCAATAGAGCATACTATAATATCAAGGGCAATTGAAGGGGCACAGAAAAAGGTCGAGGGAATTAATTTCAATATTAGAAAAAACCTCATTGAATATGATGATGTAATGAACCAGCAGAGAAAGGTAATCTATAGCCAGAGGAAAGATATTCTTAAAGGCGAAGGGCTGAGGGAGACCATCGAGGACATGATTGAAGAGGTGATCGAAGATGCAGTCTTGAACAATACGGACCCCAAGGTATTTCCAGAGGAATGGAACATGGGTGCCATAAGAGATAGGATACAAAACATATTTGGTCTCTTTCCTCAATTCTCTAAGGAAGAAACGCATGATTTTACCCAAGATACATTGATTGAAAGGCTAAAAAAGGATATCTTAAACATATATATCAGAAAAGGGGAAGACACTGACCCTGAGGCATTTCTTTTCTTCCAAAAAATTGCCATGCTACAGGCTGTTGATGAACTATGGATGGACCATCTCCTCTCCATGGACAGACTAAAAGAGGGAATAGGCCTTAGGGGATATGGACAGATGGACCCTCTCAAGGAATACCAAAAAGAAGGTTACAGCATGTTTGTATCTATGGTAGATACTATAAAGGAAAATACCCTCAAAACCCTTTTCAGGATTAGACTAACCATGGAGAAACAACCACCTGTCCGTTTGCCGAAAAAAAATATTGTATTAAGCCATAGCGGAGACGGAGAAGTTCAAACGGTTAAACGAAAGGCGCCTAAGGTTGGCAGAAATGACCCCTGCCCATGCGGAAGTGGAAAAAAATATAAACACTGTTGCGGAAGATGAAAAAAAACACTGACTATTCTGTTCCAGGATTTCTGGGCTCTGCTGTTTCTGCAGGCCTAAAAAAAAGCGGGGAAAAAGACCTCTCTCTTATATTCTCCCAAAAACCCGCGGTAGTAGCAGGGGTATTTACAACGAACAGGGTGCAGGCTGCACCTGTCATCCTTACGCGGAAAATCATAAAAAAAGGTTTTTTGCGGGGCATTATTATCAACACCGGATGTGCCAATGCCTGTACAGGGGAGCAGGGACTCAAAGATGCCGCACTAACAGCAGATCTTACTGCAAAAAAATTAGCGATCAAGCCGGAGGAAATGGCCGTTGCCTCAACAGGGGTCATCGGCTCATACCTGCCTGTAAACCTAATAGAAAAATCCCTGCCTGACCTTATAAAAAATTTGTCTCCAAATGGATTTTATTCAGTTGCCGATGCGATGAGAACTACGGATTTATTCCCAAAGATACATTACACCCAGGGTCATGCCGGTGGAAAAGACTATAGCATTTTAGGGCTGGCTAAAGGGTCCGGCATGATAATGCCGAATATGGCGACCATGCTCTCATTCATCCTTACAGACATAAATATCGAAATCGAACCTCTCCGGCCGATATTTCGATCAGTTGTAGAATCTACATTCAATCGCATTACTGTAGATGGGGATACCAGCACCAATGATATGGTTTTAATCATGGCAAATGGATGTGCAGAGAACAAAAGGCCGGAGGGCAAAGAATTAAAAGAATTTGAGGCAAAGTTAAAAGAAACAATGGGAAATCTGGCCTACATGATTGCCAGGGATGGAGAAGGCGCCACCAAGGCAATTATAATAGAGTTAAATGGCGCGGCAAGTGAAAATGACGCCCATATAGCCGCCAGGACTATCGGCAACTCCCCCCTTGTAAAAACAGCTGTATTTGGCCAGGATCCCAACTGGGGAAGAATCATGGCAGCCCTTGGCAGATCCGGGGTCAAGATGGAGGAAAATAGGGTCCAGATATGGATTGAAGATATCAAGATAGTAGAAGGCGGTCTCATGGTAGGCAAGGAAGAGGAGATTGCAGCAGCGGAAAGAATGAAAAAGGAAGATGTAACAATCACCATCAACCTTAATCAGGGATCATATAAAGATAAAATTACTACCTGTGATTTTACCTATGATTACATAAAGATTAATGCAGACTACAGGTCATAAATTGTATGGGAAAGGCCTCGGTTGATTTACTATTGTCCATTGGCCTGGAAAAAATATAATACGTTCTATCTTTAATGTAACTGCTCAGGTGGTTAGACTGAAGGTCTCGCCAAAGGCGGGATTAGGAAAAACTGGAACATGGCTC
>CBFDCD010000113.1:0-6768 GCA_965603225.1 uncultured bacterium | reverse complement strand
AATTATATAAATTGAAAAAATTTTTTGAAAATGTCAATATGAACTTACCTCAACAACACGATTAGGACAACACCTTTATGATGTACCTTAAGAAATATATTCTTTTTATAGTAGCCATTGTATTGATTCTTCCCTTGTTTCTTTTTAAAAATCGGGGCCTCAATTATTGTGCCGGAAAAGGTGATAAGGGAAAGATCGTTTTAATCAATATGGATAAATCAAAAATTAAACCTGATGATGGAGACAGCTTTTTTTACAAAGATATTACCATTAGAATTTTAGGTATAGACACGCCGGAAATTATACACAAGGATCACGGCATATTTGAGGATCAACCTTACGGCAGGGACGCAGCAGCAATGACAGCCAACACCGTGGCCAAGGCTAAAATTATTGAATACATCCCATTTGAAGATGACAAATATGGACGACTTTTAGCGCATATATTTGTTGATGGAGAGCTTTTATCGGTTCTTTTAATAAAGGCAGGTTTGGCGTATGAGACAATATCGTATTATGGGGATAATGGATTTCCTGACCTTGCAGAAAAAATTTTAGAGGCAGTCAGGGAGTCACAACGACCAAAATTTGAAAAACCGTATAAGTGGCGAAGAAAACATCAGGTAAAAAAATGACAAAAAAAAAGACAGCCATGCTTGAGGTTATAACTACACATATGAATGCTGACTTTGATGCGCTGGCATCAATGCTTGCCGTTAAAAAGCTGTACAAAGAGGCTGTAATTGTATTTCCAGGCTCTCAGGGAAAAAACTTGAGGGATTTTTTTCTTCATACAAGCTCATATCTCTTTGATTTTGTCAAGATAAAGGATATAGACTTCAATTCTATCAGGAGGCTCATCCTTGTAGATACCCGCCAAAAGAAGAGAATTGGAAAATTTCAAGGACTATTAGACAGAGCTGATGTGGAAATACACATCTACGATCATCACCCCCCATCTGATGATGACATTAAAGGTGATTTAGAGGTCATAGAAAAAGCTGGAGCCGGTACATCTATACTAACAAAGATAATCCGGGATAGAGGCATCAAAATTTCTCCGGATGAGGCAACCTTAATGTCCCTTGGAATTTATGAAGACACCGGCTCATTTACATTTTCCTCTACAATGGCAAAAGACCACGAAGCTGCAGCCTGGCTATTAAACCAAGGGGCATCTCTTAATACCATATCTGATATGTTAACGAGAGAACTAACCGCGGAACAGGTATGGCTATTAAATGACCTCATGTCATCTGCCCTAAAAGATAATATTAATGGTATAGAAGTAGTCATTGCAACGGTAAGAAGCGAAAAATATATAGGTGACTTTGCTGTTCTTGTTCAAAAGTTTATGGAAATGGAAAATCTCAATGTTATATTCGCCCTTGCCCAGATGGCCAACAGGGTTTACCTTGTAGCCAGAAGCAGGATCTCTGAGATAAATGCCGCTGAGATTGCAGTTGAATTTAATGGAGGAGGTCATCCGCAGGCAGCATCTGCAACAATCAGTGATAAAACCCTCATACAAGTAGAGGAAAAGCTTCGGAGATGCTTGTTAAACAAGGTCAACTTTGAAAGGCTGGCTAAAGATATAATGACATCCCCTGTCATCCATGTATTATCTGATTCCCTAATAAATGAGGCAAGGAGGCTCTTAACGAGTTATAACATAAACGTGCTTATGGTCGTTGACAAAAATAAAAAGATCAAGGGGTATATATCTAATCAGGTGATAGACCGGGCGATTTCTCTGGGTCTCGAGACACAGCCTGTAAAAGAGTATATGAATTTGGAGTTTTACTATGTTGAGCCTGATACAACACTGAGTGAAATTCAGGATTTAATCATAAACAACAAGGTGAGAATCCTTCCTGTAGTAAAAAATAGCAATCTCGTCGGTGTTATAACAAGAACAGACCTTTTGAATATATTGATAGAACGATCATCTAAACCGGAGTTTCTTTATGATTCTGAACATGTCCCTCGTTTTGTAAGAAAAAAGAACATCACAAACATGCTCAATGAAAGATTACCCGCCTATGTAGTAAAATTATTAAGGGATATAGGCGAGGTGGCCGATGAATCAGGCTTTAATGCCTATTTGGTAGGCGGTCTCGTGCGGGATGTTACACTTAAAAGGGAAAATCTTGATGTTGACATTGTTATTGAAGGAGATGGTATTCGGTTTGCTAAAATCTTTGCCTCTAAATATAAGGTGAAGGTAAAAAGTTATGCTACATTCGGCACTGCTATCCTATCTATGCCGGATGGTTTTAAGATAGACATAGCAACTGCAAGGATGGAGCACTATGATGCGCCGGCAGCACTTCCTGTAGTTGAACTCAGCTCTTTAAAGAGGGATCTTTTAAGGAGAGACTTCACAATAAACACATTGGCTGTTTATTTAAATAAAGATAATTTCGGCGTACTTATCGATCATTTTGGCGCCCTAAAGGACATTAAGGAGCGAACCCTGAGGGTAATCCATAACCTTAGTTTTGTTGAAGACCCTACGAGAGTTTTGAGGGCCCTCAGATTTGAACAGCGCTTCGAGTTTAAAATAGGAAGGCTTACGGAGAGTCTGATACAAAATGCTGTAAAAATAAATTGCTTTAAAAATCTATCCGGCCAAAGATTTTTTGTAGAGTTGAAGCTAATCTTAATGGAAGAAGACCCTGCAAAGATACTACAGAGGATGGATGATTACGATATATTGAAATTTATCTCACCCAGGTTAAGACTTACAGACGAGGTAAAAAATATCCTCACAAGAATAAAGGGTATTCTTGTTTGGTTTGATTTGCTTTATCTCAACATAGACTATGACCCATGGACAATATATTTTCTTGGACTAACGTATTCTTTATCCGACGAGGCCCTTTACAAATTAGCTACGTGGGGTAAGGCTCAAAATAAAGAAATGATCAACTTGATCGCCTCTCGTCATGAAACAAGACAGGCGTTAAAGGAGCTTTATCGCGTAAAAGAAGACGAAAATTATTCCATATACAGAATTCTTTCTCCCCTTTCCCCGGAAATGATGCTTAACAGTATGGCAACAACAAGGAGTGAAAAAATTAAGAGATATATCTCGATATTCTTCACAAGACTTAGAGATACTCAAATACTATTAAAAGGGAAAGACCTGATTACCATGGGTTATAAGCCTGGACCTTATTTTAAAATTATATTTGACGGTATTTTAAAGGCCAGATTAGAGAATAACCTAATAAGCAAAGAAGATGAGATTGAGTTTTTAAAAAAAAATTTTATTAACAGGCCCAATGGATAAATTATTTTGTACGGTCTATATCAAAGGCAAAGGAAATGCATCCTTGCAAATAAATAACGGAGGCGCTATACACATCATAATTGACTACTTTACTTAAAAAATGTCAAAATATCCCCGATTCAACCTGAAATAATATTTCAAAAAAATATATATTCAACCTGTATAATCTGAGACTAATCTTTGATACGTACCTGGAGGACTTAAAAATGAAAAAAAAGAGGATTGTAAGCGGCATGAGACCAACCGGCAAACTGCATCTCGGTCACATTCATGGTGCCCTGAATAATTGGAAATCCCTTCAAAAAGATTACCAATGCTTTTACTTTATTGCTGACTGGCATGCCTTAACAAGTGAGTATGAACATACGGGAATCATCAAACAAAGCATTGAAGATATTATAATTGACTGGATATCCGTTGGCCTCGACCCTGAGGAATCTGTATTCTTTGTTCAATCAAGCATAAGAGAACATGCTGAACTTTTTCTAATCTTTTCAATGTTTACACCCCTGTCGTGGCTGGAAAGAAATCCTACATACAAAGAGCAACTTCATGAAGTGACTAAAAAAAATATATACACGTATGGGTTTTTAGGCTACCCGGTACTGCAGGCCGCTGACATCCTAATGTATAAAGCTAATGGCGTCCCTGTAGGGCAAGATCAAAGCCCTCATGTAGAATTAACAAGAGAAATTGCCCGTCGGTTCAACCACCTTTATTCGGATATTTTTCCCTTGCCTGAGGTTTTACTAACCCCAGAGGCAAAGATACTCGGAATAGATAGAAGAAAGATGAGTAAAGGCTACAATAATGCCATATATATCTCCGACACAGAAGACACGGTAAACAAAAAGGTAGGTGAAATGATTACCGACCCCCAGCGTGCCAGAAAATCGGATCCAGGCAGACCATCGTTTTGTAATGTCTTTACCTTTCATAGACTTTATTCTAAAAAAGATACGATCAAGGAAATTGAAAAGGCTTGTCTTTCCGCATCTATTGGATGTGTGGATTGCAAACGCATGATGGCAGACAGCTTAAATAAGGCATTGGAACCCCTAAGGGACAAAAGGCAGAAACTTAAGTCGAAGCCAGGGTTTATAAATGATGTTATTAATGAAGGCAACCAAAGGGCGAGTGGAATAGCCAAAAACACCCTAAAAGAGGTGAGAGAGGTTGTCAAAATCTAACAATGACCTTTAAGGCAAAACTCGAGATATTTGAAGGCCCCCTGGACCTGCTTCTCCATTTAATAAAGATAAATGAAGTTAATATCTCAGATATACCCATAACAACAATCACCGATCAATACCTCGAGTATCTCGACCTCATGAAGGCCATAGACGTTAATGTGGCAGGAGATTTTTTAGTAATGGCATCTACCTTAATGTACATTAAATCAAAGATGCTCCTGCCAAAAAATGAAGATGATACAGATGAAATAGAGGACCCAAGGGAGGAAATAATGAGACCTCTTTTGGAATATATGCAGCTAAAAGAGGCGTCGGAGGAATTATCATCCAGGCATATCCTCAACAAAGATGTCTTTAAACGGGGCATTGAACTGAATAAAGATGGAGAAAAGGATGCCATAAGCACCTCAGGTGTCAGTATTTACGAACTAATGGATGCATTTAAAAGGATGGTTCAGAAACAATACCCTAATGTTGTCCTTAAATTCAGTGCGGAATCATGGTCTGTAAAGGAGAAAGCTGTTGAA
This sequence comes from uncultured bacterium, assembly GCA_965603225.1. Classification (GTDB taxonomy): domain Bacteria; phylum Desulfobacterota; class DSM-4660; order Desulfatiglandales; family B25-G16; genus M55B121. The sequence continues at coordinate 1,753 of CBFDCD010000113.1, read as the reverse complement.
ATAATGAAGAAGTTATATATGAGTAAAAGGCTTAATTTTAAAGATTTATTTTCGCAAAGCAGCTCTATTTCAGAAATGATAGTCATCTTCCTGGCCATGCTTGACCTGGTAAAAAAAAATCTAATCAGCCTATTCCAAGGGAAACCTGGAAGTGACATTAGGATTGAGGCACTCGGTAAAAAAGACTATACTGACTAACGGTACAAGGTGAAAGGAAAGACAATATTTATATACGTTCACGGTTGACAACCTACGGTTAGCGGTTTAGTTAAAGCCTTTGCTGCTGTAATGAGGTCTCAAGAAAAAAAACCGTACATCGTCAACAGGTAAAATAGTCGAAAGCAAGAAAACCTTGAATTGATCGATTCAAACATTGGGAGATGTTTGAAATAATTCAACCTTTAGTTTTCAGCCTAAAACGCTTGGTAATTATAAATCTTTAATTTAAATAGCAACTATGGATACATCTACAAAATTGATAGTAGAATCTCTTCTTTTTGTTGCCGTCGAGCCATTAACACCTCGCCAAATCCATGCCATTATTCCTGGAAAAAATATGGAAGAGATAAAGGCGGCAGTTGAGGACCTTAAGTTAGAATATGAAAATATGAAGAGAAGTTTCATTTTAAAAGAAGTGGCTAATGGTTATCAGCTCCGCACCCGTCCATTGTATAAACCGTATATTGCTAATCTGCTAAATGCAACCCCCCCTAAACTGAGTAGGGCAACCCTGGAAACATTAACCATTATTGCCTATAAGCAACCTATAATCCGGCAGGAAATTGAAAGATTTAGGGGTGTAGACGTTGGTGGCATACTTAAGACATTACTCAAAAGAGGACTTATAAGGATTGTAGGCCGAAAGTCACTGCCGGGAAAACCAATCATCTATGGGACAACAAAAAAATTTTTAGAGATATTTGACTTAAAGGACCTTTCATGCCTTCCAACACTAAAGGAGATAAAGGAACTTGATGACGGAGAAGATGGATGATAAAAATAACCAGCGGTTAAACAAGGTTATCGCCATGTCAGGCATTGCCTCCAGAAGAAAGGCAGATGAACTTATCTCTTTAGGCCGGGTAATGGTAAATAATAAAGTCGAGACCAGGGTCGGCATAAAAGTGAAACAGGGCGTTGACTCTATTGTTGTTGATGGAAAGACCGTGTCAAATGTCCAGCATAAAATTTACATAATTCTAAACAAACCATTCGGTTACGTAAGCACGCTGAATGACCCACACGGCAGACCCATTATTATGGATCTATTAAAAGACGTAAAAAAAAGGGTCTTTCCAGTCGGGCGCCTGGATTTTGACAGCCAAGGCCTCCTTATTCTCACCAATGACGGCCAGCTTGCATTCAGGCTTATGCACCCAAAATTTCATATCCCAAGAACCTATAAGGTTATTATTAATGGATACTTCTCAAATAAATCAGCAGTAAGGTTGGAAAAGGGTATACCTCTCGAGGACGGACTAACTCATCCGGCACATGTTCAAACAATAAAAAGGGATCAGAATAGATCCACAGTAAAGATCACGATTTTTGAGGGCAGATCCAGGGAAATAAGAAGGATGTTTGAGGCATTGGGACATAAAACAATAAAGCTCATCCGAACAGATTATGGCAATCTTGTCTTGGGAGACCTTAAGGTAGGAAAATTCCGTTATATTAAGGAACTTGAGCTAAAGGCCTTAAATACATTAGTCGGCCTGCATTAATATTATTTGCAAATAATATTTTTCTGTAG
>CBFDCD010000112.1:0-6829 GCA_965603225.1 uncultured bacterium | reverse complement strand
TAATATTCTCTGAAATAGTAAGACAGAGAGCTTATCCTACATAAACGGCAGGATTGACAGATTTTTTAAAAAATCCTGGTCTGAAGACTTGTTATAGTATTTATATGATTTTGTAGATGTAGTAAAAAACCCTAAAAAATCTATGATGACATAAAGAAGCTCCGATAAATTTAGATTCAAAGACCCTTTCAACCGATAGAATCTTTTTCTATCAAAGGAAAATCCTTAATTGCGCCGCATTTAATAAAGGCTTTTACAACTTCAAAGGCTGGCAAGCCAACAACGTTTGTGTAAGAGCCATGTATATATTCTATCATAAAGGCACCGACACCTTGTATGGCATAACTTCCTGCCTTGCCGAAAGGTTCTCCTGTTTTAATATAGCTTTCTATTTCATTGTCACGAAGTTTTTTGATTTTCACCTCTGTCATTACTGATTCTAAATGCGCTATTTCACCACCCAGATTAAGTATACAAAAACCGGTTATTGTATTGTGACTTTTTCCTTTTATTTGGTGAAGGGTGTTACGGCAATCATTTAGGTCTTTTGGTTTTCCGAATACTGTATCATTTAGTACCACTATCGTGTCTGCACCGAGTATCCATTGCTTTTTTTGGGCTTCGTATACTGCCCTGGACTTACTAATTGCCGCTTGGCAGACTTTTTCAGCGGGAGGTAAATCTCTATAAACGGCTTCCTCAAACATACTTTTCTTTGCCTTAAAGGGGATTCCTATTTGTCTCAGTATGGCTTTCCTTCTCGGAGAGGACGATGCCAACAAAAGGGGATTGCATTTATTGATTTGTGATCCATTAAACATAGTAATATAGAAATTTATACAATCGCCCGCGGTTAAAAGCTAAAGATTAAGTGCTTCTGGGCCGATTTATTCAATGAGTTGAACTATTTTAAGTAAGATTAAAATTTATAGGCAATGTTTATAATATATGGTAGTAATTGTAAACTGTTGCTTGCCTAATTTGACTAATATCTTAAAAGGTATCACATATACAATCAGAAATAAAAAAGATTAATTATCTTATAGATAGAAAATAAAGAATTTAAAGCTTACATGTAAATTTGCTTTAAATATCATGTAACTACCAGGTGGTTAGGCTGAAGGTCCCTCCAAAGGCGGTATTAAGAAAAACAGGAATAAGGCTCGTTTTGTCGAAGATCCCGTTTACGGGGAAGCCATGTTTGGTAAGAGAATCCGCTCAATTTCCACCAAAGTGAGCCAATCGTGCTTTTTGGACCCCTTCAGCCTTCAGTCTAAACCCCTTTAGCCTGACTACGTGAGTAGTCATATATATAATTTTACTATTATTAACCTCCAATGGTGGTAATTTGATTATGCTTATCCAAGAGTCGTATGCAATGCAATTTATTAAAGAGAAAAATGTAACAGAAAAAGCAAGTGATATTAAAGCCTTAAAAAAGGAACTTCAATTTACGAGGCGTCTTAATTATATCACTAATAAAATAAACTCTTCGAGTGGAATTGATGATATCTTAATTAATTTAAGAAAAAGCATCCTCAGCCTTTTTGATTCAGATCGATTAACTATTTATACGGTTGACAGGATAAATCGTGAGATAGTTTCAAGATTTAAAACCGGTGATGAGATAAGTGAGATACGTGTCCCAATCGATGGTAAAAGTATTGCTGGGTATTGTGCTGCTAAAGCAATAATTGCAAACATCAAAAATGCCTATGATAGTAAAGAACTCCAAAATATAAGCCCACAGTTAACGTTTGATATGAGCTGGGATAAAAAGACAGGTTATAAAACAACCCAGGTATTGGCAGCACCTGTAAAATTTAAAACATATCTCTTAGGTGTAATACAGCTTATTAACAAGACCAATGGAAACTACTTTACAGCTGAAGACCAGAGATCTGTCATAGAGATAGCTAAAGTTTTAGGAATTGCCTTCTATAACCATAACAGGCTAAAACAGCGCACTAAACGTACAAAATTTGATTATCTTATAAGCAACAACATAATCACATCTAAAGAATTGGAAGGCGCCATGAACCTGGCAAGGAAGACGAAAAGCACCGTGGAAAATGTTCTTATGAGTGAATATCATGTAGCCAGGGAAAATATAGGTAACTCCTTAAGTATGTTTTATAATACACGTTTTATACCATACGAGGAAAGTATGGTTATTCCTGGACAACTGCTTAAAGGGCTTAAGGCAACCTATTTAAAAAGAAACCATTTCGTACCTGTATGTCAGTCTGACCAGAAGATTGTCATAGCAATGGAAAATCCAGATTATTTACCTGATCAAGACACAATAAAAAGACTAATAGCAGGGGAAGACTTTGAATTCTGTGTTTCCTTAAGAGAGGACATTGCTAAAATGATTGATCTTTTTTTTGATGTCAAAAGATCAGACCTTATGAGTAAATCAGGAAGCATAGAGGATATTCTTGGGCAATTAGAAAATGGTGATGACGAAGATGAACTTGAGCTTGAAAGAGTTACAGAGGAAGATGGGACAGTAGTGCAATTGGTTAATAAGATGATTGTCGATGCTTACAATAGGGGGGCATCTGATATTCATATAGAGCCCGGAATGGGAAAATCAGATGAAGTGATAAGATTCAGGATTGACGGTGCATGCCAGGTTTATCAAACCATACCGTATACATATAAAAATGCAATAACCTCAAGGGTTAAGATTATGAGCGATCTTGATATTGCCGAAAGGCGTCTTCCTCAGGATGGTAAGATTAAGTTTAGGAAATATGCCCCCTTGGATTTGGAACTGAGGGTTGCCACGCTGCCAACCGCAGGGAGAAATGAAGATGTAGTGATGAGGTTGCTGGCAACAGGTGGACCAATATCTCTCGATAAAATGGGTATGAGTAAAAGGGATTATAATGAATTTATCAATCTGGTGAAAAAACCTTATGGGATCGTCCTTGTGGTCGGGCCAACTGGAAGTGGAAAAACAACAACCTTACATTCAGCGTTGCATTTTATTAACAAGACAGAGACAAAAATATGGACGGCAGAAGATCCAGTAGAAATTACGCAAGAAGGGCTCCGCCAGGTCCAGGTTCAACCGAAAATAGGTTTTAATTTTGCTGAAGCAATGAGGTCATTCTTACGGGCAGACCCAGACGTAATTATGGTTGGTGAAATGAGGGACAGGGAAACGGTTTCTACCGGGATAGAGGCATCCCTCACTGGTCACCTGGTCTTTTCAACTCTGCATACAAACAGTGCTGCGGAAACAATTGTCCGCTTATTAGACATGGGCATGGATCCCTTTAATTTTTCCGATGCCCTTCTGGGTATCCTTGCCCAGAGATTGGTTAGAACTCTTTGTCCAGATTGCAAGGATCCCTATCATCCTACAAAAACTGAATATGATTCACTGGTTAGAGAATATAATGGTGATTTTGATTCTTTAAATATACCCTATACCGATGACCTTACCCTTTATAGACCAAAAGGGTGTGAAAAATGTCAAAATGCAGGATATAAGGGCCGAACTGCTTTGCTTGAACTCCTTATTGGTAAACATGAAATGAAATCTCTGATCCAAAAAAGGGCTAATATAGAAGATATCAAAAAGCAAGCCGTAGTTGATGGAATGACAACCTTGATGCAAGACGGAATAAGAAAAATATTTTCAGGTGAAACAGATATGATCCAGGTGAGGAAGGTATGTATGTAAGATGATATTTTTGTAACCATCTTATTTAACCCTAAGGGAAACCGTTTCCGTGATGAATAAAAAAAGGCTTGATGTGCTGCTGACTGAAAAGGGGTTAATTGAAAGCAGGCAAAAAGCACAGGGAATTATAATGGCAGGCCTGGTAAGGGTCAATGGAGAAAAGATAGATAAACCTGGTCAACGTGTGAATCCTTTGGCATCTATAAATATTATAGGCGCGGATAATCCATATGTGAGCAGGGGAGGGATAAAATTAGATGCGGCGTTAAAAGGTTTTGGTCTAAATGTTAATGGATTGACCATGTTAGACGTGGGAGCATCTACTGGAGGATTTACCAGTTGTCTTCTTGAGCACGGCGCAAAAAAGGTGATTGCCGTTGATGTAGGATACGGACAGATGGCCTGGTCATTAAGGAAGGATCCAAGGGTTTTTTTAATAGAGAGGACAAACATAAGGTATCTCGAAAAAGAATTTTTAAATGAGTCCATTGACGGAGCAGTAATTGATGTCTCTTTTATATCGCTCCGCATAGTCGTCCCAACAACCCTAAGACTTCTCAAGAATGACAGCTTTTTGCTTGCACTTATTAAACCCCAGTTTGAGGCAGGCAAGGGTATGGTAGGGAAGGGCGGTATTATTCGAGATGAAGCCTTGCAAAGACACATTGTTGATGATTTAGTAAAATATTTTAAAGAAATAGGCTTACTTGTTGTAGGCGAATTAGAGTCCCCTATAAAAGGGGCGAAAGGAAATAAGGAATTTTTTGTATATCTTAGAAGTCAATAATGATCCTTTAGATGAGAGAATATTTTTCACCGCCCGCTTCGCTGAAGACCCCAGTACCATCTACCGGAGCTACGGGGCAGGCGAAAAATTTGCAGAGGGATAAACAAATTTTCTGTGACTCTGTGGTGAGATCAAAAACGGATCTTTTTAGTATCCAAATCTATGGGTAATAGTTGACTCTTAAAATTTAAGGAACTTGATTATGCTTATTGCGCTGACACATGAAATATCCCCTGAAATAAACAAATGTGAGTTAAGTTTTATTAATAGAACCCCAATTGACTTTACCCTGGCAGTTGCGCAGCATGAAAAATACTGTGATATGCTCAGAGAAGAAGGGCTAAAAATAATAGAGATGTCAATGAACAGTGAGTATCCGGATTCAACCTTTGTAGAGGATACAGCCGTTGTAGTTGATGAACTGGCTGTAATGGCAAATATGGGGGCGGAGACTCGCCGGGGAGAAGCGCCTGGTATTGAATCAGAATTAAAAAAATACAGAAATATTTATTATATCAAACATCCGGCAACCCTTGATGGCGGAGATGTGCTGAAGGTTGGAAGGGATATTTATGTAGGGATTACTCCGAGGACAAATAATCCTGGAGCAGAATCTCTTTCCTCTGCGTTAAAACCTTTAGGATATAATGTCAGGCCTGTAAATGTAGCGGGTTGTCTCCATTTGAAGTCCGCCTGCACAGCCATAGATAATCAGACATTGCTCGTAAATCCCGAATGGGTTGACCTTGAAGATTTTGAAGGTTTTAAAATCATCACCATTGACAAAAGTGAGCCCTGGGCGGCAAACACTCTGTGGATAAACAATACTATTTATATTCATGCAGGATTTACAAAAACAGCAGAAATGCTCCGAAAGCTCGGCTTTTCAGTTAAGACAATAGACATATCTGAGCTCTTAAAGGCAGAGTCTGGCCTGACCTGCTCCAGTATCCTTTTTAACCATCCTGGTTAAAAAGGATAGTTAGGTTGAGGTTGGAGGGGAATTTAGCGATTATGATGCTGGTAACAGGAATATATTCACCGCCCACTCACTTCTCTCGTTCGAGACACCCCAGAGAAATATGCTTCGCATTTCACGGGGCAGGCAGAGTACGCAGAGAAGAAATATCAGGTATTGATAAAAAATATAATAAAATGGCTCCTTAAGGTAGAATAGCTCAATAAATGACTATGTGCTATCAGCTATTATCTCAAAATTTTCGACCTGTGCGGTTAAATTCCATTTTCTAATTTCAATTACTTTTTTTTACCGCCCGTCGAAGCATCGCGGAGATTCTGCCATCGGGGCTTCACTCAAGCAGAGGTCGCAGAGTTTTTTATCTTTATCTACGTACGAAGTCCGCGTGTATCTGCGGCATGTATAGGATAAAATGTCTGCGTGGGTCTTCGGCAAAAGAATCACGGGGTGATGGATTTTTATACGCAGCAATTATAAATGAAGGTGTTACTGTAGCAAAATTAAATATTTTGAGCTTTAAACCCCTGTTCATGGGCAAGCATATCTAAGTGCAGTGTTGTGAGGTTTTCCAGCTCAAGGGATCCAGGTGATTCTATGACCCTCATATCTGCTGTCTTAATATAAGCATTACATTTCTTGCAAAAATCAATACGAAAACCATCCTCTTCTTCGCTTACAAAATACCCAAGTTCTTTTGGGTTATTATTTTCACAAAAGGGGCATTTTAGTCGTGGGTAATTCCATTCATAACAGCATAATTCACAGTGGAGATATCTTTTTCCATTATTATCTAAATATGCAATATCCGGAGAGGAACCGCATAAAGGACAGTAGCCGTAATCCCATCTGTTTCTTTGAATTATTTCGGTTACTGATTCTTTTAAAATATTTAGTGAGGGTTTCAATGCCATATGCGTTAGGAATTTAAGAACCATTGGCTCCAAATTCATCTCCTCCGCCATGGTGAGAATTGCCGATTCATCCCTTGAGAGAAAAGAGGCAATAGCATCATCAACCCATCGCGAATTTGATTTTATTTTTTTCAGTACCTTTTTGAGGGCCTCCTTATCTTTTCTTTTTTTTGAGGACAGATGCTCCAACAAACGAGGAAATAATGAAACAGCAGCCATTAGGTCAATGGGCAAATTTTCCCTTGAGAATAGAGGGAAACCTTCCTTAACTTTAATTTCATGAATTGCATTATTTTTTACCTCATATTTTATCTCAGGCTCAATTTCTTTTAAAAAACTCATTAAGTCTTTATAAACAGAGAGGGCATCTTTGTACATTGGCCTTTTTTGAATAATCCTGTCTATTTGCAATGATAATTCGTTGGACATAATGACTTTCCTCTATAATTAAATAT
>CBFDCD010000111.1:0-6920 GCA_965603225.1 uncultured bacterium | reverse complement strand
AAACTGTTGTGGAGCATCAGGGGGCACAGGCCCAGATTTCTTTGAACAAGGAAAAATTTCTTGTTACCTCGGGGATTGACTGGGTCAGTTACAAAACGACGGATGCCACATACAGCCCAAAGGAGACCAAATATGATAACCCTGCTTTATATATTCTGGCCAAGACAAAGGTTTTTGATAACAGACTTATCCTTACAGGCGGTTTGAGATATGACGATTATGAGGTAGAGGTTAAGAAAGGTGAAGGAGGAAGGGAAAGCAACAATAATGTTTCTCCCCGTGTCGGCATAGCCTATCTTATAACAGACAACCTGAAACTGAGGGCTAATTACGGGGAGGCATTCAGAATGCCCTCGGCCCATGAGCTTGCAGGGAATTACCCTGGGTGGTTTGGAAGCTATATTGGTAACCCGAAATTAAATCCGGAAAAGAGTGAAACGTACGAAGGGGGCATGGATTTTTACTATGCATCTTTCGATGCAGGGCTGACTGTTTTTTACACAGATTTTAAGGATAAGATTCAAACCGCATCGACTCCGGAGGGTGATACTACATGGGAAAACGTTGGAGAGGCAGAGATAGAAGGTGTAGAGGCCAATTTGTCGTATGATATAGGATCTCAGTTCTCCTGGGATCTACAGGTAAAGCCCTATGTTGATTTTACGTATCTAAACAGGTACGCAGACAGTGAAACAGGTGAAGACCTGAAGTATATATCTGATCTTAACATATCCTGGGGAATTGCAATATCTGATTTTGATGGGTTTTCTGCAAATCTTAATTTTGCATATACGGGAAAGCAGGATATTGATGACTGGGAAAGCGGTTGGCCTTCAACTGTGGAAGAAAAAAGCGGTTTTACAGTGGCAGATTTTACTGTCAGCAAAAAGATTATTCGCACTGAAAAGTACGGAGGGATAACTGTAAGAGGGGAAATTAAAAACCTTTTTAACAAGGATTATGCGTATGTTAAAGGATATCCTATGCCTGAAAGAAATTTTCTTTTGTCTTTGAGGTATGATTTTTAATCCGCAGATTTCGCAGATTACACGGATTATTTTAATCGCTTGAAGTACGATGGGAAACCTGTATGGTTTAATTCCCCGCAGCTTGGGGCGGGGTAGTTCATCAAGACCTGAGGTCAAGAGCGGAAGAAAACCCTCTTGGCCTTTTTTGTTGAGCTCTTACACGAAATGTTTCCCTTACGTATAGTCCTGAAGTAAGGCTCCGGGGTTATTTGGTAAAGTAGTGTAAACCATATATGATTACGCAAAACCCTGTCATTTCTTCTGTGCTTCCAAGAGCCTTACATATGAATTGATGTAAAATGTTTCTTTAAAATTGTTAAACCCTTGTTTTTGCAATATCTTTTTCCAGTCTCGTTCGATAAAATCAAAGGCATAAGGACACTCAATTGTCACAAAGGGAATGCGGTAATAAAATGGCATATCTTTTATTAAAAATTCATTAAAGTCCAATATCCAGAATGTCCCGCCGGACTTTAGGTTTTTATAGGCATTATTCATAATTGTTTCCCTGACCTCGTTTGGGAATCCGTGCAGAACAAAACTGATAAAGACCTTATCAAATTTGTCTTCAAGTGAAAGAGGCAGGTCAATACGTTGATTTTGAAATGTAACATTTTTATAGTTTTTAAATTTTTTATTAAATTTTTTGCCCATTTCCTCAGAGACATCAAGGCCTAAAATAAATCCTTTTTCGCTTAAGTAGCTTCTCATTAGGAGAGAATTTCTACCAGTACCGCAACCAAGGTCTAAAATATAGTCCTCGCCCCTTATTTTTAGTTTCGATATAGCATTGCTTATAAATTTACGATAGAAACCGAGAGACACAATATTCATTATTTCGTCATAATATTTTGCAGTAAGGCCCTGAATCTCAACTTTTGATTCCGGATAAAATTTGTCCATTGTAAATCCTCAATTTTCCCATTTAAGATAATGAAATAGTAAAAAGCAGCAATACCTATGCCGGACAAGCTCCATAAGGATACATATGAATAATGTGACTACTCACGTAGTCAGGCTGAAAGGTGTTTAGATTGAAGGCTGAAGAGGTCCAAAAAACACGATTAACGCGCTTTGGTTGAAAAAGAGCACAAACATGGCTTCCCCGTAAACGGGATCTTCGACAAAACGAGCCGTATTCCCGTTTTCCCTAACCCCGCCTTTGGCGGGACCTTCAGTCTAACCACCTGGGTAGTTACTAACTAATTACAGATAAATTTTTTTATAATGTCAGTATAAATTAATGCTTAAAAACCACCACTGCAACAAAAATAACTTGTCAATTATGTAAATGCCTCCTAAAATGAATGTAATGATCTCGTAAAATATAAAATATTACACCATGATACGTTATAAATTACGATGCCTAATATAAGGACATATAAACAAATAAAGGGGAAATTTTATGGAAATTCGTGAGAGGGCAAAGATACGGTTGGAGCACTGGATTACCCACAATGATCATCACCAGGAAGAATACGAGATATTTGCCGAACAATTGGATGAAGCAGGTATGAAGGAAAGCGCCCAGCACATACGGGACATGATAGGTTTTACTGCTCAAAGCACTGATTGTCTTCGTAAGGCCTTAAAATCCCTTACATAGTCGGGAACTGCTTTGTCATGTCTTGCAAGATAGGTGTCAGCTTAGCAGGTCATTTCCCTTATGACGTATAACAACGTCGGTGTTTTATGTATTTCAATATTCGGCTTTTATTTAAGAATGTCGTGAAGAATTGTAGCCCCACTAGCTTTATCTGTTGTTAATACGTGACTACTCGCATGGTCAGGCTGAAGGGGTTCAAAAAGTACGATTGACGCACCTTGGTTGAAAAAGGGCAGGTTCTCGCGCCAAACATAGTTCCCCGTAAACGGGATCTTCGACAAAGCGAGTCGTATCCCCTTTTTTCCTATTCGTCTTCAGTCTAACCACCTAAATGGTTACGTTAATACTTCAAAAGGGAATTCCAGAAATCAGGGTCTTCGTCCTTCCAATTTGGGCCAAATCTTCTATCACAAAATCCACTGAGGCGCTCATACCATTTGACCATCACATTCTTGTTTTGTTCTTGTGCCAGGAGAATATCGGCAACAAAGACATCTATTTTATTTATTTCATCTTTTGGAACATAGTAAGAGGCGCCTTTTTCAAAGGATTTTTTGAGATTATCTTTTGAGAGAGCATGGGCAGTAAGCATTAGTGCCGGGATACCCCTTTTGTTAGCAATTTCCAATAGTTCATATCCCCGTACCCCCATAATATCAAGAATAGCAACATGGTAAATATTGGTTTCAAGAAGTTCTTTTGCTTCTTCGAATGTAGATGCCCTATCAACCTTGCATATATCTAATAATTCAGTTAATGTCTCAAGGATATCTTCTTCATCATCCACTATTAATATCCTAATTCCTTTAAGAATTTTTTGCGGGTCCATATTGTTTACTCCTTTTAATCCACAGATTTAGCCGATTACACGGATTGCGCTGATCGTTTGATCTGGCTATAAAATTTGTAAGTTTTAATTACCTTCAGCTTGAGGCAGCAGTAAAGATAAAATACTTACTTTGATACACCACGTTTTACCTTTGAGACAGCTCATTGCCTGTGCACTGATAAATGCCCTATCTACTGTACGCATTTTCTTATATTAAGATAAACAATTCATTTAGTTTTGCAATGCATAAACTGAGGATTGTAATAGTCGCAATTAATGGACGTGTTTCCCTATAGGTTTTTTGTGTTGTGTGGATATACTTTTTTATAAAATAAAAGTTTATCCTTGTCAAAATAAATTACAATTTTTTAGTTGAATAATGCCAATAGGACTTGTTGAAAGCAACAACTTCCGCAGAAAAGGTTTCAATATTTCGCTGCAAGGAGTATGTTAACGATCCGCAATGTTGTAGAAAACATTTTTATTGACAACAAAAGATGACTCTGCTTAATTAATTCCAAGAGTTAAAAATAGAGAATGGCATTGTTTATCAATTACGTTTTTGCTATCCTGGAATCATTGTCCAATTATTTCAGTCTGGATCAGAATAAAGAGTAATTATTATGAAAAAATCGTTTTTTATCATTATAATAATTTTTAGTTGGATGGCCACTGTTTTTTCTATCCCAGCCTGGTGCCAGGAGCCTAAGAATATCTTGTCCATAGAGGCCTATGATATGTTAAATACTATACCAAATACATATCTGATTGATGTTAGGACAAGGGCTGAGTATCAATTCATTGGCCATCCACCCATGGCATACCTCTTTCCTTATTATTTTTTTAATAACAGGCTCGTGAAAGATGGCGAAGTCATTGCCTATCAATTTAATATCATTAATAGGTTATTTGTTGAGGAAATAAGCAAGGTTTTTCAAGAAGAGAACAATCTCATTATAATATGCAGAGATGGCACCAGAAGCATCAAGGTCGCCGGCAAACTAATAGCGAATGGTTTTAAACACGTTTACAACGTAAAAAATGGATTTGAAGGGCCACAATTTCCTTTCTTTGAAGATGAAAATAGACTCAAGTTTTACAGACAGTTGGCCAAGAGAAACAATCTCCATGCATATAAGCACAGGCATTATTATGGATGGCAGTGGTGGGGACTGCCTTGGACATATGATATTGACATCAAATATGTATACCCCCCTGATAAAGCCCCAAAAAAAGAAAAGAAGTAGGGATTAAAACAAAGGCATTGTCAATGCCATTGCTATAATAGTTTTGCTGTCATATATTGTGTGATTTTTTATCATCTCTAACACCTCTTTTATTTCTATAATCTCAATAGACGATATTTCACTGTTATCAATTGTAGCATCTAATTTATGCAAATGCTCTCCTTTGTATATATGTATAAGTTCATTGGAGTAACCTACGGCAGGTGCATATGTGTAGATCCATTCAATAGATCCTGCATCAAATCCAGTTTCTTCTATCATCTCCCTCTTAATACATTGCTCAGGGCTTTCGCCCTCATCGATTTTGCCTGCTGGTATTTCAAGGGTTTCCCTTTTTAAGGCATATCTGTACTGTCTTACCATGATAATTTTATCATCGGATATAAAGGGTATAATCGCAGAGGCCTGTGGGTGATTAATGAAAACCCTTTTGGTAACCCTTCCATTTCCTTTTTTTACCTCGTCCAGATTTACAGAGAAATATTTAGTTCCCAAGCTCTTGATGGTTTTAATTTTTTGCTCCATTTTTGACTCTTTGCAGTTTAATGGGTATAGTTTTATGAGCGTTCACAGGTTAGCAGGTTTATCTGGAAATTGAAGCCCACCCTCTTTTAAGATTAGTTCCATATTGGGATCCTGGTGGCCAACCATGAAATCTGCGTCTTTGGTTAAAATAATTAATGTTCTCTCCATCTTTTTCACATAATTGTTAAATGCTTCCCCATGAGCTTTTTTAGGGACAATATATGGCTCTGATGCAGAGATAACGATGTTAGAGAAGGGCTTTGGTATTATCATTTTGTCCCATGCCTTTTGAAACATCCATACCCGGTTGGCTGACCAGGTTATGGGCATGAGATGTACGCCAGATCTCTGGGAAATTCTGACAAGGCCGGGCTTTGCCTTGAATGGCGGACCTTGTGGTCCGTCTGCAACAGTAGCCACAACCCTGCCACCTTCACGTAAAAATTTCACCAACTGGTCGGATCCTTCCTTACCCCCCCTCGTGGACGAGCCCCTAACAGCGATAACGCCTGTCTTTTCAGCAAAATTGGCAAGTAAGTCTCCATCCCTGCTTGACGAGAGGAGAACAGCAGGGTGAATAGAGCCGAATTTAACAAGCAGATAAATAGCCCCTCTATGCCATGCAGTTATAACAACTTTTTTATCCCCAAGAAGATATTCGTCTATATATTTTTTGTTAATATACCTGACCTTACAGGTCAAAAGGATTACCTTTAAGATAATTATAACCAGATAGCCAAGGAGATTTATGATATATCTATTCTCGATTCTTACCTTCATTTTTTACACATCATACATCAATGTTTCACCAACTAAAGAGCTCATCTCTTGAAGTAAATTTTCTTCAGGCATGACATTATACCGGTTATGCGCAATGACTGTTGTGCTGTTATCTTTGTCAATATTTATTCTGAATTTGAGCTGACACTCGCCTGGGTGACGAAAGATAAGGTCCCGCAGCTTCATTAGGCTGGAGTGAGACAGTCTCTCCTTCGAGACCGGTATTAATATTGATTTAATGGCCTTTTGTTTTACCGTCTCTATGGAAACTATATCCTGACAAATAATTTTTACCTGGTTTTCGCCTACCTCTGTTTCACCTGTAATTAATAGTGGTCTATCATCATTCAATAATGGTGCACATCGAGCAAATACATCCGGAAACACGGTTACTTCAGCAAAACCCTGTTTGTCTTCTGCAACAATAAGGGCCATTTTTTCCTTCCTTCTTGTCATCTTGATTTTTATGTTATTAACGAGACAGGCAAACTTAACGATTTTTTTATCTTCTTTGATTGTTAAAAGGTCTTGGGATGTTGTGGTTGCAAATTGCCTTATGTCTTCTTCAAATGTATCCAGTGGATGTCCTGTAATATAGAAACCGAGAGACTCTTTTTCCCTCCGTAACTTTTCATCCTCTGTCCACTCGGCAATATCCATAAACTCCTTCCTGACAACTTCTTGCTTAGAGGGAATGAGGTCGAAAATATTCAACTGATTTGGGTTTTCATTAATACCAGCAGAGGCAAGGATATCGCCAAGAGACGCAAAAAGCCTTGCCCTGAAGACGCCTTCAAAGTCAAAGGCACCGCATTGTATTAATCCCTCTAAAACTCTTTTGTTGACCTTTGATTTATCAAGTCTTCTGCAAAATGATAAAAGTGATTCAAAGGGACCATTGTTTT
>CBFDCD010000110.1:0-6925 GCA_965603225.1 uncultured bacterium | reverse complement strand
TATTAGCCTACAGGGCAAATTTAGACGAGTGGCTTTATCAGTGTGGTCAGTTTTCCAGGCGAGCTGACCCGCCTTCAAACTATCCCGAGCGCGGTTCTGTTCACGGGGGTCAGATTGATGCCAACGAGGTATTGATAAAGGTGTTGAGACTGTTACTGAAAAATTAAAAAGAGCTGCAGTTAACATCGCTCAAATGTCTGGCTTAAGACCGCCCCTCAAGTAATGCTTATTATATTAGGCTATTCAACTATAGTTGTAAAACGTAATTTATTTGATGGATTAGAAAAAGAGACATTAGTAGACGATTCCATTGAAAGGAATAAAAAACTTGCCCTGTTATTCCATAAGCAGGGTTTATTTGACCTTGCCTTTGAAAAAATTCGTGAATGCCCTATTACCGAACCAGGGGCCAAGGATATTTTATATAATCTTGGAGTAGATTTTGAAAAAAGAGACCAGGTCGAAAAGGCATTATCCGCATATTATTTGATTGGTGATAGTGATTACAAAGATTTAAATGAAAGAATTTTTAAATTAGAAGGCATAGACAGTAAGCAAATTTATGTTGATACAGATATACACCATCATGAGACTGAACCGACATTAACAGACCTGCATATTAAAAAAACACTTGGTAAATACGAGATCTCCGGTGAAATAGGCAGTGGTGCAATGGGAACAGTTTACAGGGGAGAAGACCCTGCAACACACACAACTGTAGCGATAAAAACCTTAAAACTGTCTGAATTTGATGATAAAGAAATAGATGAAATTAAAGAACGTTTTTTCAGGGAGGCCGAATCAGCTGGATCATTAGAGCACCCTAATATTATATCTATATTGGATGCAGGAGAAGAACAAGGACTTGCTTACATAGCCATGGAATATATTGATGGAGAAAATTTAGTAAAATTTACACGGGTCGAAAATTTACTATCCCTAAGAGATACCCTATATATCATATCCCAGGTTGCCGATGCCTTGAGTTATGCCCACAGTAATAATATTATTCACAGGGATATAAAACCGGCAAACATTATGTTGCTGAAAAATACAAATAAGGTAAAGGTCATGGATTTTGGGATAGCTCGGATTATGACCTCAACCAAAACAAAGGCCGGTATAGTGCTGGGCACTCCATCCTACATGTCGCCTGAGCAAGTGAGCGGAAAAAAACTAAACGGACGTTCAGATATATTTTCCGCAGGCGTTGTCCTCTTTGAGATGCTAATCGGACAAAAACCATTTGTATCTGATGATATAACATCTCTTATGTATGAGATTGTAAAAAAGAGGCATCCCTCTCTGAGAGAAATTAATCCAAGAATTCCATCAATTATTGAAAAGATAGTAGATAAGGCCCTGGCAAAGGATGTTGCCAACAGGTACCAGAGTGCAGGCCTTATGGCTGAACACCTCGGGAAAATTGCAGAAAGGATAGATCAATTAAAAAAGAAAAAATCCTACTAAAGATAGAAAATGAGCAAATGATACTATGGTTATTCTCGGCATAGATACTTCATGCGACGATACCTGTGCATCTATAGTGGAAGATGGTAAAAGATTGTTGTCCAACGTTGTTAGCTCTCAGGTAATTGTTCACCATAGGTATGGGGGTGTAGTCCCTGAACTTGCTTCTCGAGAGCACATCAGGAATATTGTGCCTGTTGTCGAGGAGTCCATGAAAAAGGCCTCTGTAAACAATAAAGATATTGATGCAATAGCAGTTACTGTCGGCCCCGGCCTTGTCGGGGCCCTTTTGGTTGGCATTTACTTTGCGAAGGCATTTAGTTACGCAAAAGGTATTCCCCTCATTGGAGTTAATCATTTAGAGGGCCATATACTCTCTGTTTTTCTGGAAAAAAAATTGCCTTCCTTCCCGTTTGTGGCCCTGACTGTCTCAGGAGGCCATACAAACATTTACCATGTGCGGGACTTTGGCGATTATACTGTGTTAGGCCAGACTCTGGATGATGCAGCAGGGGAGGCATTTGATAAAGTAGCAAAGCTTTTGGGATTAGGATATCCTGGTGGCGGAATTATAGAAAAAATGGCCTTTGAGGGGAGGGACGATGCAATTGATTTTCCAAGGGCCTACCTGTCTAAGGGTTCCCTTAACTTTAGCTTCAGCGGTCTCAAGACGTCAGTTGCCCTTTATATTAAGAAATGGCGTGATCGCAATGACACTGAGATCAGCTTAAAGGATATAGCTGCATCATTTCAATCTGCGGTTGTAGATATACTGATAGATAAATTAATTGCTGCGACTAACCAGGTTGGGGTAAAATCAATTATGCTGGCAGGTGGAGTGGCCAGGAACAACTATTTGCGTAATAAACTGCAAGAAACAATTGCGGACAAGGGAATTGATTTATATATCCCGCAGCCGGAGTTATGCACGGATAATGGGGCTATGATTGCTGTTGCCGGTTATCACAGGCTAATAAAAGGTTACAGAGATGATTTAACCTTAGATGCACGGTCAAGATTCCCTTTAAATCAGATATAAAGATAAATTAGTCGTAACAGCTTGATAAAAAGGGACAGGAGGGTTTTTCTGAAGCGTCTGTCGGCCTCCGGCTCGCAGAGTCTGCGCCTTGGAGAGAAATCCCGATTTATCGGGGATGATTTATTGAAGTCGCTTCGCTAAAATTTACAGATATTACGACTATGTGTATTGCGGCTATTCAAAAAGAAATTCCCCTGACCTGCCCAACACATATTATTAAGGCAAGAGATTGTTATAGCTGTTTATTGAGCAATCACCTTTTTCACTTTTCGGATTTTAATTTTTACCAAATCATCTATAGATATATGAAACCAGTTGATCGAGCAGATAAATTAAATAGTAAAAAGACATGGCGAAAAATAGGTCTTAAGCGACGATTTAGATATTACTATTTTCGACTTATGAGGCTTAGGGGTCACCCCCGTGAATTGGCATTAGGAACTACATTTGGCATATTCGTTGGCATGCTTCCAATTATCCCATTTCATATGATTTTAGCTGTAGCATTATCCTTTTTTTTTAAGGCAAGCAAGATTACAGCCATAGCTGGAACCTGGGTATGTAATCCTATAACTATATACCATATTTATAAGTATTGTTACATAATAGGTTCATTTTTTTTAGGGTTTGATCATAAAACTATGCTTATAGGGCCGGTAAGTGATGCTATAAATAGAGGGGAGCATTTGAGGGCGGTAACTGCAATTTTAAACGGTGGCGGACTGGTTGTTGCGGCATTCCTTTTGGGAGGGGTTATATTAGGGGTTATTTTTGCCATACCTTCATATTTTGGTTTCCTTTATCTTTTCAAAATATTCATCTCGTGGCGCAAATCAAAGAGCCTACCAACGTATGAAAAAATCTAAGTATTTTTTGGCTAAATCCGGTTTAAGGCCAAAAAAAAGTCTTGGCCAACACTTTTTAGAGGATCATGGTATAATTGATAAAATTATTACCCTGATACAACTCAATAAAAACGATGTAGTTGTTGAAATAGGGCCAGGCACCGGTGCTTTGACAATTCCTGTCTTACCATACGTTTGCCATTTGATTGCAATTGAAAAAGACCAGTTATTAATAAATCTATTAAGAAAAGAAGTAGGCACTGAAGAGGGGGAAAAGATAACCCTTATTTCCGGGGATGCCTTGAAGGTAGATTTTAAAAAAATTAGTGATGATTTTAAACAAAAGGTCCGAATAATAGGCAATATACCATACAATATTTCCTCTCCGCTTCTGGAAAGACTTATACTCTATAGAGACTATATAAAGAATGCGATCTTAATGTTTCAACATGAATTTGCATTACGGCTTATAGCCTCGCCAGGGCAAAGGAAATGTGGCGCTTTAACCATCATCGGCCAATATTATGCAGAGATATCTCCGGTTATCAAAGTTCAAAGCGATGCTTTTTATCCACGACCAAAGGTGGATTCTATGGTCCTTAAGATGGACTTTGAGAAACCATATAAATTTCAGGCGAAGAACGAGATGATTTTTCGTAAAATTGTAAAGTCGGCATTTCTTTTCAGAAGAAAGACTATCCTTAATTCACTTGAAAAGGCTATGGTGCCTCTATCCAGGGAGGAAATAATAAAGGCCTTGGAGGAATGTAATATTGAGCCAGACAAAAGGGCGGAAACCTTAAGAATCTATGATTTTGTCCGGTTAAGTTTTGCGTTGCCGGTAGATACGGAAAAGACAAACGCCTAATCAATAATCATAAATGCCAGGATCCCAAAAAATTATATTTCAAGAAAAAATACATAGAGTGCAAGTTTTTAAGAATTAATTATTTTCTGGCGGTCATGAGTGATAATAGTATAAGCCTAATTATTGAATGTGACTTCAAGATGTCTTGCATAGGCATGACCTAATGTCTCCCTATAAACAAGCAAAACCTTGACACACAATAATGTCAATGATATTTAGCCTTTTAATTTTTAGAAAGGATTGAGAAGTTGCGAAAAAATGGTTATATAGTTGTAGAAGGGCCCTTGGGAGTGGGAAAATCAAGTCTTTCCCAGCTGTTGGCAGAAAAAATTAACGGAGAGGCCATTTTAGAGGATACTGAAGAGAACCCTTTTCTTGCCAAATTTTATAAAGACCCAAAAAGATTTGCCTTTCAGACCCAGCTTTTTTTTACGCTCAGACGTTTCCAAAAGCAGGAAGAGATAAATCAAATAGATCTTTTTAAAAGGGTTGTAGTCTCTGATTTTTTATTTGATAAGGACAGACTTTTTGCACGGTATAATTTGGATGACAAAGAATTTTACCTTTATGAACAGCTATTCAATCTCTTAAAGTTAAGGACATTAAAACCTGACCTCGTTATATTTTTGCAGGCCAAAACAGATGTCTTAAAGGAGAGGATAGAAAAAAGGAAAAGAGATTATGAAAAATCAATTAATATAAAATATCTGGATAGAATAAATCAGGCATTTAATGACTTTTTTTTTCATTACAATGCAACGCCCCTTTTAGTTATAAATGCCTCAGAAATAGACTTTGTTAACGTCCCATCTGATCTTGATAACCTTATTTTTGAAATATCTAAAATGGAGAAGGGAACAAAATACTATGTCCCTCTTAAATCCAAGAATTAGCCGGTTAATAACACTCGCTGAAAACGAATAAAATTAAGTCTGAAGAGAGAGAGGTGAAATTGATTAGATGTTAAGATAAATAAGGACTGATGAACGATTTCATTATTAAATTATAGAAGGTAAATTGAAAAGATTAAAAAAAATTCTAAAGGGCTATTTTATTACAGGCTTGCTTGTAACCCTGCCGATCTCCATAACGGTATATATACTATGGTTCTTAATCAAGGCGATGGACTCGATTTTTAAATTAATCCCTGCCAAATATTTGCCGGAGGCCTACATTGATATTACTATACCTGGTATGGGCCTAGTAATGATCGTCATCCTTGTTCTCATAGTCGGTCTTTTTACCAGAAATTTCATTGGCAGAAAGGTATTCGGCTATTGGGAAAATATTATAGAAAGAATTCCCTTAGTGAGGATAATATATATTGGCGTTAAACAATTATTAGAGGCCCTTTTCCATTCAAATAATGAATCGTTTAAAAAGGCGGCGTTAGTGGAATATCCAAGGCGAGATATATATGTTATTGGTTTTATTACCGGAGAAAGTAAGGGAGAGGTGCAGGATAAAACCAATAGTAAGATGATAAATGTTTTTATTCCGACGACCCCTAACCCTACAAGTGGCTTTTATATCCTTGTACCGGAAAATGATCTGACAATACTCGATATGAGTGTTGAAGATGCCTTTAAACTTATTATATCCGGAGGTATCATTAGCCCAGAATCATCAAAGGGATTGATTGCCGGTCGTAAGAAGTTAAATATTTTTTAGATTAATTGTGTGAGAAAATAATCGGATGAATACGCTGAAGGTAGAAGGCTAAAGAAAAAATACAATATATTCTGTTTTTGGATACACCTTTGCCTGCGGTGGGATAGTTGCATTTTGCAATTTTTATATAATTTAAACATATAATTAAACGAGGAAATTAACATGAATACGGATTTTTTATTTTCGTCCGAGTCTGTTACAGAGGGGCATCCCGACAAGGTAGCCGATCAAATCTCTGATGCAATACTGGATGAGGTATTACTATGGGACAAAGGAGGGAGGGTGGCCTGTGAAACTCTCGTAACTACCGGCATGGCTGTAATAGCAGGGGAAATTACAACTAATTGTTATGTGGATATACCGGAAGTTGCAAGACAGACGATAAAAGATATAGGATACCATAATTCGGACATGGGTTTTGATTGGAGAACATGTGCAGTCGTCACAAGCATTGATAAGCAATCATCTGATATTGCTCAGGGGGTTGATGGCGCCGGGCTTTTTAAAGAACAGGGGGCAGGTGATCAGGGAATTATGTTTGGCTATGCCTGTATTGACACGCCTGCATTTATGCCGATGCCGATTTATCTTGCGCACAGGCTAACGCAAAGACTTGCCCATATAAGAAAATCCGGCAAGTTGCCATGGTTAAGGCCGGATGGGAAATCTCAGGTAACGGTTAGGTATGTGGATTTTAAGCCTGTCTCTGTTCATTCAATTGTTATAGCCGCCCAGCACTCCCCTGATATTGACTATGATACGCTAAAGGAGGCTATTATTGAAGAGGTTATTAAGAATGTTATTCCATCTGAGCTGATCGATAGTAATACTGAATTTTATATAAATACAACCGGCAGATTTGTTATCGGCGGACCCCTTGGAGATTGCGGAATGACCGGAAGAAAGATTATTATGGACACATATGGTGGGTTTGGCTACCACGGCGGAGGGGCATTTTCAGGGAAGGACCCATCAAAGGTAGACAGGAGCGCCTCATACATGTGTCGTTACATTGCTAAGAATATAGTAGCT
>CBFDCD010000109.1:0-6929 GCA_965603225.1 uncultured bacterium | reverse complement strand
TGGAGTGCGGCATTGACTCCATAAGCCTCATACCGGACACGGTGATAAAGACACGACTTGCGGTGGCTAAGAAGGAGGGGGAGATGGGGAGAAAATAAAAATGAGAGAAAGAAGATGAAAAGAAGGGTTGTTATTACTGGTATGGGGGCAGTAACCCCTTTGGCTGTCGGTGTTGAAGAGAGTTGGAAAAAATTATGCAACGGGGAGTCTGGAATAAAAAATGTTTCACTGTTTGATGCATCTTCCCTGAAATGTCAGGTGGCAGGAGAGGTGAGTGGGTTTTCTGCAACTGATTTTATGAAGTCAAAGAAGATTAGGAGGACGGACCGCTTTGTCCATTTTCTTTTAGCATCCGCAAAAATGGCAATGGAAGACAGCCACCTGGAGATTTCAGAGGACGAAGAATATAGGGCGGGAGTAGTGGCTGCAACCGCTATTGGCTCATGCGGGACATTTGAGGAAAATCACGAACTCATTGTTAAGGGCCTTATAAAACATGTTACCCCTTATCTGGTAATAAACCTTTCCGCCAACACAGGGGCAGGGGAAATGGCGCAGATGTTTGGGGCCAGGGGCACGCACCATTTTCTGCAAGAGGCGTGCGCAGCAGGAACAAATGCAATAGGACTTGGTTTCGAGGCAATTAAGCATGAGCAGGCGGAGATAATGATTGTCGGTGGTTCTGATGCGGGAATTTCCGCCACCCTAATGGCAAGTCTGGATAACCTTGGCGCTATAGCGACCGGTTGGAATGACCAGCCCCATAAATCAAGCAGACCCTTTGATAAAAGTAGAAATGGTTTTGTTATAGGTGAAGGCGCAGGAGTTCTTATTTTAGAAGAATTGGGGCATGCACAACAACGGGGGGCCAAAATTTATGCCGAAGTCATGGGATACGGCTCTACCTGTGATGCCTATCATGCAGTTGCCCCTTTACCGAGTGGTAAAAGCGCAGCAAAATGTATGGAGCTAAGCATACAGGAGGCAGGTATCAAATTAGATGATATAGATTATATCAATGCCCACGGAACAGCTACTATTGCAAATGACGAAACAGAGACCCTTGCTATTAAAAACCTATTCGGCGCCCATGCAAATAAGATCATGATAAGCGCAAATAAATCTATGATAGGTCATATGTGGGGGGCTGCCGGGGCGGTTGAAGGCATTTTTACGGCAAAAACTATACAGGAAGGAATAATTCCTCCAACTATAAATCTGGACGAACCCGGTCCTCAATGCGATTTAGATTATGTTCCACATAAGGCCCGTCGTTCGAACGTTAAGTATGCCCTTTCAAACTCCTTTGGTTTTGGGGGTATTAATGGTAGTCTCACCTTCGGTAAATATACAGATTAGGCATAATCACTAAGGTTATGGTAAAGACGTTAAAAAATTTTAGGTTTGGCTACCAGGGGGGAAAGAGTCCCTTCAGAGAAAACAGGCCTACGCTTATCATGATTCATGGGGCAGGCGGTAAGAGCGCAATATGGTCTTCTCAGCTGAAATTGTCGGATAACAAAATAAATACATATGCCATAGACCTCCCAGGGCATGGACAGTCAGGAAAAACACGTATTAAGAGCATAAATAACTATTCAGACTGGCTCATCAAGGTTCTTGAGGCCTGGTTTCAGGGACCAGTTTATCTTATGGGAAATTCCATGGGAGGCGCAATTGCCCAGGAAGTAGCTATTCAAAACAGCCGGCTTTTGAAAGGCCTGATTTTAGTAGGAACCGGGGCCTCTCTAAAAGTAGCGCCTCAATTTCTTGACGGCCTGCTGATTAATTTTGAAAACACAGTGGACAAAATAATGACCTATGCCTATTCTAAAAACGCAGATAAAAATCTCGTTATAGAAGGCTCTAAGGTAATGAAAGAGCCGGGCTCATCAGTTGTTCACGGTGATTTTTCCGCCTGTAACCGTTTTGACTCTCGAGGTGATTTGGATAAAATTTCAACACCATGTCTAATAATCTGTGGTGAAGACGACAAACTCACACCCCCTGATAGATCTCAAAACCTCCATAAAAACATAAGAAACAGCACACTAAAAATCATATCCCACGCAGGTCACATGGTGATGATTGAGAAACATGAAGAGGTAAACAGATTGGTTCTGGGATTTATCCGCAAAACAATATAGACTTATAAATGCAACCGGTCTTCGAGAACAATCTATACAATTAATTGCTTGACATACTTTATAATATCTCTTAGTTTTTTCGTCTAAGAAATTAACCGACAACTTATAAACATTCAAAAAGGTGAAAGCCATGGAAATTAAAGTTATTCAATCAGGGGAACTAAAGGAAAAACCTTCCGATGAATCTGCACTGGGCTTTGGGCAGATATTTACAGATCATATGTTCCTTGTTGATTATGATGACAAAAAGGGCTGGCATAATGCCAGGATAGAGCCCTATCATTCCCTTGAAATAGATCCTGCAGCTGTTGTCCTTCATTATGGCCAGGAGATATTTGAAGGTCTTAAGGCATACAGAGGTAAAGATGACAGCATAAATCTCTTCAGACCAGCAGATAATTTCAGGCGAATGAACAAATCCGCCCAAAGGCTATGCATGCCTGAGATAGAAGAAGGAATTGCCATGGAGGCCCTTAAAAAACTGATAACCCTTGACAGGGAATGGGTTCCTAAAGCAGAAGGAACATCATTGTATATAAGGCCTACCATGATAGCAACAGAGGCCTTTTTAGGCGTTCGACCGGCTTCTAAATGCCTGTACTATATAATTATATGCCCTGTTGGTTCATACTACAAGGAGGGGTTAAACCCTGTTAAAATATTCGTTGAAGACAAATATGTCAGGGCCGTTGTAGGCGGTATAGGCGAGGCAAAAACAGGCGGTAACTATGCTGCAAGCCTGCTCGCAACAGAAGAGGCAAAGAAAAAAGGCTTCACACAGGTACTCTGGTTAGATGGATGTGAAAAGAAGTGGGTTGAAGAGGTTGGAACTATGAACATGTTTTTCGTAATAGATGATGTAGCTTTAACGTCCCCGCTTACAGGGAGTATCTTAGGTGGTATAACCAGGGACTCGGTGATAAGTATACTTAAAGACTGGGGCATGAAGGTTAAGGAAGAACTGGTTTCTATTGATGAAGTAGTGTCTGCAGCAGAGAGCGGCAGGCTTAAGGAAGCATTTGGAACTGGAACCGCAGCAGTTATTTCACCAGTGGGACAGATGACATATAAAGACAAGGACTACAGCATAGCGGGCGGTAAAATGGGAGATCTTTCACAAAGGCTCTACGATGAAATTACAGGCATTCAATATGGAGAAAAACCTGATCCCTATGGCTGGGTAGAGAAAGTTTGTTAGGTTTCCTTATAGTTTTATAACTGTTTGGGTGTATAAGATGCCTGCCAGCTTCGGTATGGTTGGCAGGCAAATATTTTTACTGTTTTGTCACGTCGAATTTGAAGAAAAACCAATTCACTTTAATATAGTATGAGTTACGCAAAGGTCTCTTTTTATGGTTTGGAGGTTGATATAAATGCATCTTGAATTCATCAAGGCCCGCGACTTGCCGGACGCATGGTTTCAATGCGTTTATCAGATACTTGATAAAGGCAGAACATACAAAATCGACAGGGGAAGTTATAAAGGTCAGGAACGGCTCGAGTTCGACTACATTACAGTACACATAAAATTTCCAGGAACAAGGCCACTTTTGCCTGACATCCCGCCTGCCCTCGGGATACCTAACCCTGTGGCTGATGACTATCTTGATCAATATCTACCATATCTAATGACATCCGTTAAAAAGAAAGGTGAAGAATATACCTATGGGGAATATCTTGAGCCCCAAATAAATGAAATTATCCGGATGTATAGAGAAGATGGTCATGGCACGAACCAGGCCTTTATGACGGTAGGTGACAAAAATTCATTACACCTTGAGGACCCTCCCTGTCTCAGGGGCATAGATACCAGGATTATGGACGACAAGCTCAATTTTGTGGTTTATTTTCGATCATGGGATCTATGGAACGGGTTTCCAGCCAACCTGGGGGCTATTCAGCTGCTAAAGGAATATATGTCTGAAAATATAGGCGTGGAGGACGGTGAGATAATAGCAGCAAGCAAGGGTCTTCATATATATGATTATGTATGGGAACTTGCAAAGCTGCGAACTATGAAATCGTAAACACCACATGCCTGCAAAATCAAACACTTTGTGAGAATTTTATTTGCGCTTGCTCACTGCCTGTCTACATGGGTATTAGGATAATTTCTCGTAACTGTTCAGGTAGCCGCGTAAAGATATGGATGTGATTTTTCCCCTATTGTCTAAAGAGGCGTAGTTTTTCACTTTCTTCTCCTCTCTTTTTTTCTCAACGAACTCACACACGATAAGTAATTACAAAAAGGGCATAAAGAGATAATTTCATAATCTTTTTGCCTAACCGTAACTGGCTTCGCCTTAGGTAAGGCGGGGATAAGTGGTGCCTTAATATCTGAATAAGTAAAATTTTTAAAGCTAATCAATCATGGACAAAGTGGACTTTAAAGACATGGACCTGGAAGAAACCAGGACATGGGTAGAAAAAATCGGGATCGAGAAATACAGGGCCGAGCAAATCAGGCACTGGATATTCGGCCATCAGGCCGAGTCATTTGATAAAATGACTACCATTTCAAAAGAACTAAAAAGATATCTTAACTCCCATTGTTTTTTAAGCAGCCTCAAGGTAGTAAAAATAAAAGACTCTCTCGACGGCACTAAAAAATTCTTATTTGAACTTGAGGACGGCAATAGAATTGAATCTGTCCTTATTCCAGAAAGAGATCATTATACTTTATGTATATCCTCTCAGGTAGGTTGTGCCATGGGGTGTAAGTTTTGCCTTACCGGCAAACAGGGACTTGTAAGAAACCTGAGGGCCTCTGAGATAATAAATCAGGTTATCCAGGTCAGGCAATTTATGGAAAAGCCGGAAGAACTAACGAATATTGTTTTTATGGGAATGGGGGAACCATTAGCAAATTTTAATACGGTAAAAAAGGCGGTGAGCAATATTATTTCTCAGGATGGATTGAGTTTTTCCCGTCGGCGTGTGACTCTGTCTACATGTGGATTGGTGCCTAAAATTGAAAAGTTAGCAAGAGAGATGCCAATCAACCTTGCTATTTCAATAAACGCCTCCAATGATAAAACAAGGGATTTTCTCATGCCTGTTAATGAAAAATATCCATTGAAAGAATTGATTGAGGTCTTACGGAGTTTTCCCCTTGAAAAGGGCAGGAGAATAACCTTTGAATATGTCCTTATAAAAAACATTAATGACAGTATAAAAGACGCATCAAATTTGGCCAGGCTTTTAAAGGGTGTCAGCGCAAAAATAAACCTCATTCCATTTAACCATTACAATGGAAGCCCTTTTAAATCGCCTGATGAGGAAACCATATTTGCCTTTAAAAATGCGCTAATCAAAAAAAACTTAACTGTTACCATTAGAAGGAGCAAGGGTGGTGACATATCAGCTGCCTGCGGGCAATTGATGGCCACCTCTTGAAGTCCTTTAATGTATTTGCAATGCTGTGGAGTTGTGTCACCAGCATGACCCACAAAGTACCCGGGTGATTTTAAACAGCCATAATCGTCACCAAACTATCTAATCCTTAAAGACTTTTTCAAGACCATTAGCGCTTCTGATGTGTATATCCTGCTGGGGAAACGCTATTTCTATGTCGTTTTTCTTAAATTCTTCATCTATGTGAAATCTTACCTCCGTCGGTGCAGCCAGCCAAAAGTCAGGTGAAGATATCCAGAATCTAATCCTGAATATAAGCGCACTGTCACCAAAATCACGGAATTCTACACTTGGCGCAGGGTCATTCATTATTTCAGGCATGGCGGCGACAATTTTTAATAGAATTTTCCGAACCATTTGAACGTCGGAACCGTAAGCTACACCAACATCTACCTGACGCCGTACCTTTAGATCCTTAAATGACCAGTTGGTTACCTTGTTTGAGAGCATGTTGGAATTAGGTATAATAAGCGATGCATTGTCAAATGTCTGAACAATAGTGGTTCGTATGTTAATCCTGCTTACTGTTCCCCAGTCATCTCCAATCTGCACCATATCACCTACCTGAATAGAGGGGTCAAAGAGCAGTATGATTCCGCTTATAAAATTATTCACAATATTTTGCAATCCGAAACCAATACCTACACCAAGGGCTCCAGCCAAGAATGCCAGGGACGAAAGATTGACACCCAAGATATTTATAATGGTATAGATGGCAAGAATCCAGAACGAATAGACAACGATATTAATAAATGATGCCCGCGCGCCAATATCTAACCTTGTTCGAGGAAGAACCTTGTTTTGGAGCGCATCCTTGATGATCTTCGACAGGAAATGAAAAAAAACAAGAAAACCGATAACATAAATGATACTGATTATGGTTATGTTTGCCCCACCTATTCTAATTCCCTTATCAATTAAGGAAAGATATTTGCTACCACTGTCTCCAATAAAAGATTTGAAAAACAGCAGAACTGCAATAGAAACAATCAAAAGAGAAATAGTCACTACACTGAATGATTTAAATTTTTTCCTCATATTTACCTCTCACGGTCTTTCAAAAAAGCAATAGTTGCACCCCACCCTGATGGTCCTGAATCTTGTTTAAAGGATAGCACAAGAGGGTGATTTTTTAAAACAGACTCTACCCTGCGTCGCAAAATTCCCTTTCCCTTGCCATGAATTATCTTGATTTCCACTATTCCTTTATGGAAGCACACATTGATATATTCATTTATAACATCAGATGCGTCTTTTGGTGAAAATGTGTGGAGATCTATTGTGCCGTTGATTGGTATATGAACTGGTGATGTATCCATTGAATGTGAGTCTATTTTTTTTAAATGAATAAAAAATTACAAACCTGTA
>CBFDCD010000108.1:0-6987 GCA_965603225.1 uncultured bacterium | reverse complement strand
CCTGTGCCGGTTAAAAAATTTAAAGGCCTTAGGAAATGGATTAACCTGTTAGCAGTAGCACTGGTAGCCTTGGTTATTTTTGGAGGTCTTACATGGTATTACTTCGGTTTTAAAAAGGAAGATACTGAGACTGCCCTTATTGGATTTGCTAACCAGTATGCAGGATCAGTTGCGTTTGTAATGGTTGATTACTGGCTTAAGGCTCAAGGGGATATTTTTTATCATAGCCGGACCGAAGGCACTGCCTTTCTCGTGGATAAGGATGGCTACCTCATAACCAACCGCCATGTAGCCTGTCCGTGGCTCGAAGACAGAAGATTTCTTTCCGTTTTAAACAGATATCAAACAAGTGAAAAATCGGTTTTCTTAGGTTACCGCATGTTTTTATGGTTTGAGGGAGAAAGGGCCTTTAACCGATTGCCCGCACTATCAAATAATTCTGATTTGGAAGATATCTATTATATAGAATCTGCATTTAGCACGGAAAAGGCACCATACGTAGTGATATCGGGGGTTGCCAGATCACCTGTATCAACCTATAAAATTGTTAAATCTCCCCTTAAAGATGATTTTGCCGTTCTAAAAATTGATTCTGTTCCCAAAGGCCTCGAGCCGCTGCCTTTAGATCGAGAAATGGATGTCAATAAGATCAGGAAACTATCAACCGTTATTACCTTGGGGTTTCCCCTTGGTAGCAGCACCCAGGCCAATACGATTAATGGCAGTGTAACCTGGGGGCATGTACGCAGGACATTTGAGAATATGTTTCAAGTCGATACATCTTTATACAGAGGTAACAGCGGTGGACCTATCGTAGATGCTCGAAAAAAGGTTATTGGAATTGCCTCAGGCGTTGCAATGGATTGGATGGAGAGCCCCTTTCCCGTTGCTACACCTCTTTCAGATATAGGAATGGTTCTTCCAATAACAAAGGCAGTTTCCTTTCTTCAAGATTTGAAAAACGGAAAGGCTAAGTGGAATGGGGTCTTGGATCTGTCTGTCGGTGTTAAGCTGAAACAGATCATGGATATGGCCAGGCTTGGCCGCTGGAAAGAGGCCAGGACCTTAGCCGATGAAAAACTAAGGCTCAGCCTTGACCCATCACTGGTAATGACAGCAGGTGTGATGCACCTCTGTGCCGGAGATAATTTAGGGGCAAAACGTATCTTTGAACAGTCCCTATCAATGGATAAAGAAAACAATATGGCGAGGTTTATGTTTTGTATTGTTGACTATATGACTGATAAGATTCTTTTAAGATCTCATTGTGAATCTCTTTCGTCACTTGACTGGCGTTCACCAGATGAATTTTTAGGTCATGCTGTTAAGGCACTTGAAGGGCGTATTGGAATGAAAAATGCCCTTACCGGGGGCTATGATAAAAAAGAAAAGAGTTGGCTTAACTATATTGTTGGTCTCATGAAATTCGGACAGGGAGATTTTTCAGGGGCTCAGAAACTATTCAAAAAGGCGTTTTTGAATACAGATATTGATGGTTTTATGTATTTCTTAGCCCTTTCAGGATTGGAACAAACCAAAAAGGAGATGGCGGCTTTTTTAAAGGGTGCTGAAACGGCTGACTATCAAAATGAAATTGATAGCCTCACCAAAAAATTTAATGAAAATTACAAAGAAAGAAAGGAACGTCTCGCCAAAATTAAATCTCTCACTGTTCGATTTGAGCATAGTTCTACTACCCTTCCGGATAAAATAGATATTTTGAAAGATATGCTTGAAATGAACTATAGAAAAGGTGATAGCCTTGTAAAGCTTGCTTACTTTAACGCAATGGATGGACTATGGGATCAGACCTTAGAATATATTAGGGCCTACCTTGATATTAACGGCAGAGAAAACGCAGGCCGCCTAAAATTAGGGCTCTTGAAGGCGCAAATTTACTTCACCATGGGTCAACAGGATAAGGCAAATGACTGTCTGAAGGATTACAGCCAGCGAACGAAAGACCCATGGTATAGTAATCTAAGTGCGTACCTTTTATCAAGGCTAACGGAAAAATCCCTTGTTGAGAAAATCGGAGACAGCCCTGAAAAACTTCTTACAGCCCATGCTTTACTTGGCTTCCAGGCAGAAGGATCAAAAGACAGACAAAAGGCTATTAAGCATTATAAAGAGGCCCTTGGATCATATATGGACAACTGGATTGAATACGAATTTGTAAAAGAACGTGTTAAAAAATTGAGAAGTAGTAAAAAGTAATATTTAACCCGGATTTGGCAGCAGGTGTCTATTGCTAAATCCGGGTTAAATAAGGTAAGATATTTTTACTTCATAATTTTTTTAGGACGTTCACTTACCGCCCATTTTTTCTTAATCGATAATATAACGGCAGGGCTTATTAATAATAAAACAATCAAACCTATTGGTAATGTAGCAGGGGTATTCAAAGAAAACCAACTAAGCGCTATGATGGGAATCAGTCCCCATCGAACCATAAAACGCAGAATGTCATACCTGGCAATAAAGTCAGCAAGGGGTGGAGAATATTTATAGTAGATGTTCACAAAAGACCTGCCAATGGAGCTGTCGAGCAAAACGCGGTCTCGAAATTTTCTCAATAGCTTGACATGTGGCTCTAAAGGCGAGCCAAAGGCGGCAGTAGCAATAAAGCAACCCTTTTTTTTCTCTTTCTCCGTGGTTGCATATGCCTCGGAAGAGCACGGAGAATTACCGGCTCCGTTATATGCAATTACCCGGTAATAGTAAGTTCTATAAGGATCAAGCCCTGAATCGTTGTAGGCTGTTACATCTTCATCCGTCGTATGAATTTGAGAAAATGTACCTGTAGATCCTTGCTTTCTCTCAATCTTAAATCCGTATTCATCAGTGGAGTTATCATTCCAAACAAGGGATATCTGAGTATCTGATAATGTCGTTGCCTCGAGGCCGCTTGGGGCAAATGGAGTTTTCCCTCCAACGAATAAACCAGGGCTTGCAGGTAAATTACCCACTGCAACTGTAGCAGTAACCGTATTGTCGGACGTTCCTATGACAGACACGGTGCCATCTCCATTATTTGCCACATATACATACTCACTGTCAGGGCTTACTGCCACACCAAGGGGCTCACATCCCACGCTAATGGTAGCAGTAACCGTATTGTCGGACGTTCCTATGACAGACACAGTGCCATCTCCATTATTTGCCACATATACATACTCACTGTCAGGGCTGACTGCCACACCAAGGGGCTCACTTCCCACTGCAACTGTAGCAGTAACCTCTGATGCATTTATAACAGATACCGTGCCATCTGATTTATTTGTAGTATATACATACCCGCCGAAAGGAGATGCTGATATTCCCCAGGGCCCGTTTCCAACCTCTATGGTGGTAACTGCAGTGTTAAAAACCGTGCTTATGACGGACACAGTGCCATCTCCATTATTTGCCACATATACATACTCACCGTCAGGGCTTACTGCCACACCAAGGGGCTCACCTCCCACGCTAATGGTAGCAGTAACCGTATTGTCGGACGTTCCTATGACGGACACGGTGCCATCTCCATTATTGGAAATATATGCATGGGTTGATGCATAAGATTCTATGGACAGAGGAAAACAAGATAAGAATGCAAAAAATAAGAAAAGAATTAGTTGTTTCCGCATAAATTTTCTCCTAATATAATTTGAATTAGCTGTTACAGGTAATATATTGAATATAAATACGTTAGGGTAGACATTAGCAGAAGATATTAAAAAAGGTCAAAGGGAAATTCACCGCTAAATTGTAAATGAAAAATTTGGGATCATTATTATACCTATACCATAAAAAAGCGTCTCCCGAATAGAAGACGCTTTTTTTGACTTTACGGCATTGAGGCATAGCTTACTTGGTTTTATGCGTTGCCCTCATAGTCTTTGCAAGCTCCTTGATTTCACCAAGATCCTTGGTCATTTCCTCCCAGCCATACCAATAAGCATAGTCAGGATTGATGTGGAAGAAGCCCTGGTAAGTGCGCATCCTATGTTTCATGTACATCTGGCATAGCACCTGGTCTATGTAGGAAAGTTTGTCG
The DNA here is from genome assembly GCA_965603225.1 of uncultured bacterium. Classification (GTDB taxonomy): domain Bacteria; phylum Desulfobacterota; class DSM-4660; order Desulfatiglandales; family B25-G16; genus M55B121. The sequence continues at coordinate 2,948 of CBFDCD010000108.1, read as the reverse complement.
AGGCCCTTATTCCACTGGGCGCCATTGGTATGCATGAAAGTCAACAAAAATGGATAGTTGTATGGATAACCGGCCGGCTTCTGAATAATGGTATCCCTATAGAGACCGCCAACCGTTTCAATGGCCTCTGCCATTAATCTGTCTGCCTTACTCAAAATCGAATCACCCATGGCAAGCTGTTCTTTGGCATAGGCCTCGGAATGACATTCGGAACAAGTTTTAATCATTTTATCACGCTCTTTCTGCCAAGATTCCTGATCAAGACGAGCAAGGTCGGCAGCCTTAACAACGTCAAGCAGGGCTGTCGGTTTACCGGTTTCAGGATGCAGAACTCCTAAGGCTTTAAGGATAGTTACCCGGTCTGCAGCGGCTTGTTTATCCTCAGGAAGTGGTAACCGTACGCCAAGAAAACCCCAGGCCGTATGATTTTCATGGTTGCCGTTCTTCATATGGCAATGCTGACAGGTCGGTGCAGCAGCTCCCTCTGGAAGATCACCGGCCTTTTTGGTAAAATAACGGCTTCCGTGTTTGGAACTGGACCACATTTCCCACTGGGGATGATCGTAACCCATATGACACTGCTGACATGCCCTTGGGTTGAGGGCTTCTTTTTTAGAAAAGGCATGCCTTGTATGGCACTCGTCACAGGAATTATTCTGGTAACGGTAGCCCTTTTCGCGGAGCTCTTTTTTCTGCGCCTCCGTCTTTATTCCCATATTGTGGCATCCGCCACAGCCACGTCCGCCTTCTATGAGCTCATCAGGGGCGAAATGGGTAGCCGGCAGTGCATTTAAGCTGGTCCAGCCAAAATTATGCTTGCCCTTGGAAAACTGGTCAACCTGATCTTGATGGCACTCGGCACAGAATTTTTCATCAGGGAGAACTGCCTGCTTATAATCTTTCCCATCTTTATGCTTGTCACCGTGGCATTCAATACAACTAACGTCATTGTCTGCATGTTTGCTGATCCGCCAGTCTTTTACCTGGTCTGGAGAGATCTTGCTATGGCAGTCAATGCATGCATCTGTGGCCGCTTGCGCCATACCTACCATACCCATAATTACTATTGCTGAAGTTAAGCAATGAAAGATAGTTTTTCTCGTCATTTTGCCCTCCCTCATCTATAATGTTGTATGGTGCCCCCGGGGCGACTCGAACACCCGGCACAGGGATTAGGAATCCCTTGCTCTATCCACCTGAGCTACGGGGGCCTCAATTTATTTTTTAATTAGTATTTCCTTTTAATTCAAGGAAAAAATGATTTTGATCCACATTATTCAGTAGTATCAAAAACCTTACCCGGGTCTGAACGCAGCCTATCAAGTTTAGACTCAAAATCAGACCCTAAGTCAACGCCCATTTGCTGGGCCCTTTTTTTTGCTTGAAGGCCAATATTTCTGGTATCTTTATAAAAGGCATCGTCCTTTTTAGAGTTCGGGTCATATGCAGCTATCCTGTCCTGGTCTGAGACATGAAAGGCAGCCCTTGAAACCAATTTTTTTAGATATTTTCCTTTGCATTGTGGGCATCTAATATTTTCTTCTTCTTCTTGCCCCAATAACAGGTGCTGAAATGTTATGCCACATGATTTGCAAGCGTATTCATAGATTGGCAAATCTTACCTCCTGTCAACTATCCCTGTATAGTAACTTTTACAAAAAGATTTTAACTATTTCTCTGAAAAGTTTTTTTTCATTATTTCGCCTAATTCTTTTGACCTGTTTGTAGCTGCCTCTACAGCATTGATAAGGGTGGTTCTGAGTCCGCCTTCCTCTAAGGTATGCAACCCTGCTATTGCAGTTCCCCCTGGTGATGTAACCTTATCTTTTAGCTTACCAGGGTGTTCTTTGGTATCCATCAATAATTTTGCAGCCCCTAAAACCGTTTGACTTGAAAGAAAAAGTGAATCATCTCTTGAAAGACCCATCTTTACACCGGCATCGGCCAGGGCATCAACAATTAAAAAGATGTAGGCAGGGCCGCTACCGCTTAAACCTGTAATGGCATCCATTAGTGACTCTTCAATAATTACACTTTTGCCCACAGAGTCAAATACAGCCTTCGCCACCTGGAGGTCATTTTTCAAGACATGGTCGCCGGGCGCTATAGCAGATGCTCCTTCCTTAACAGATGCGGCGATATTTGGCATGACTCGCACGAGACGGAGCTCCATATTTAAACATGATTCAATAGAGCTCAACGGAACACCGGCGGCTATTGATATAATAATTTTGGATGAATCTAAATAGTCAGCAGTCTCTTTAAGGATATTGGTCATTATCTGGGGTTTTATGGCATAGATGATTATGTCCGATGCCTTTACGACATCGGCATTGTTTGTTTTGCTGATTATGCCATATTTTTCCCTTACTGATTTGAGTTTTTCCTTTCGAATATCTGAACATATAATATTTTCCGGGACAGAGGATCGAGAATGAATCAGACCATCTATAAGGGCCTCGCCCATGTTGCCAGTGCCTATTATGCCAATCTTTTTTTCTTTTAACATAGTAATGCTCCTCTTAATCGCTTGAACCATCTAACGATAACATTATTTCATTTCCCAAACTTAGTTCCTGCTCTTTTACTTTTGCCGTGGGTCTTATTGGTATTGGGAAATCAGATCAATAACATCAGGAAAATCTATCCCTAACTCTTTCACCTTGTCAATAGTTGGCACTCCATCGTGTGTCCATCCTCTTCTTTTGTATGCAGCGTCTTTAAGCTTTTCGTACTGCGCTTCTCTGTATTTTCTTAAGGCCGTCAGTTTTTCCTGGGTATTCTTTCCCTCTGGGGCCAGTATATTTAATTCTTTTAGCTGGCCATCATATCTATCTATGCGTGATTCATATTCCTCCTCAGTAACAGGACCCATTGCCCTGTATGGGATATAATCGTGCTCTCTCCTGCCAAATCCCTGCCGCAGGTTAAATATTCTTTGAAAATTA
>CBFDCD010000107.1:0-7020 GCA_965603225.1 uncultured bacterium | reverse complement strand
CATGTAGGCGTATGGATCGTTCTCCAACTCCCTCAAGATAGCCTTCAACTGAACCATCTTTACCCAGCATTGCAGAAATCGCTTTCCCTGTATCAATCACACTCCCTCCACCGATTGATATAACTATCGAAATACCCTTTGTACGATACTCTGAGCAGATATTGTCAACAATCTCTGGGGAAGGCTCACCTCTAATGATCGCATCATAACACTCCCTCGAAGAACTTTTTATATACGAGGTCAAAAAATCCCATCGCCATGTGTTTCTAAAGGATGATCTTCCTGTAAGTATCAGCGCTGAGCCTCCATAGCGTTTGATAAGGTCGGGAAGTTTTTTAAAGCTATCACACCCGAAGATGGTATGTGGTGTCTTTGTAAAGTAAAAGGGTTTTATCATTTAACTACGCCTCTGGGCAAATCATGGTATATTTTATGCCCTTTCTCGGCTCCGACATCATATCCACAACCCTTTCACGCCACCTCCTATAGTGTGCTGTTTCTTTGTGAGCTGCAGCATCTGCTTCTGTCTCGTATGCCTCATAGAGAACAAATCTTTGGGGGTCATCAGAGTCTTGCAGAACATCAAACCTCAGATTCCCTGGTTCCTTTATGGAATTACTATGGTTATCCTCCGATGCCTTCTTGAACTCTTCTATTCTTTCTTCCTTTACATGTACATAAACGATGGTCACTGTCATTCTTTGACTCCTTGGTAATAGTGTAAGACCTACATATTATTAGCTATGTTCTATGGTCTGGCCATTTTTTTCCTTGGCCCAGGCCCTGTGCTTTTCTGCAATCTGAGCCTGAATGTCTGTTGGGTCTCCAAAAAAAATGCAATGAGCCGGACAGATATTGTCTGCACATGCAGGTAAAAGCCCTTGATCCACCCTGTGATAACAGAGGTTGCACTTTTGTGCTATGCCCCTTTCCGGATCAAAGGAAATAGCATCGTAGGGGCATGCCTCAATGCACAACCCACAACCACTGCACTGTTTATAATCCATCACCACAATTCCATCTTCTCTTTTGTAAATAGCCGCTTCAGGGCAAGCATCTGCGCATGGAGGATCATCACATTGTTGACATACATTAACGTGAAATTGAAGATCCAGGATGCCGTCAATTTTTTTAGGTCCATCTTCTGAGACATAAATCAGTTTAACCCCGTCAGGGGCCATGTTTTCCTGCTTACAGGCCACCTCACAGGTCTTGCATCCCCAACAGGATTCATTGTCTATAATCAAAGAATGCTTTTTCATGAGTCGCCCCCTTCATTTCTTTTCAGGATAGATTTTGCATAACAGTGTTCTAACATTTGTCGCACCCATCGCAGGATCACATGTTTCATACGCGTTATCTGTCAGTATATTAATGTTTGATTCATCCCAGCCGTGCCCTGGTTCTTTTTTTTCAGGAAACCACCAGGCGTGCTCAGCAGATACAATCCTTGGGTCCATGCCTTCAAAGAGCTTTGCCCGCTGTCTCACTTTTCCTCGCGGAGATTCAAGTACTACCCAATCTCCTTCTTGTATCCCCTCATTTCGGGCGGTTTCCGGGTGGATTTCCACTATAGGATCCCTATGAAGTTCCCTTAACCACGGCACCTGCCGGTTTTCCGTATGAAAAAAACCAGGAAGTCTCCGTCCTGTAATAAGGATATAGGGATAATCTTTGTGTAGTTCCGGCTTGCTCACAGGGCTTTCCGGCGCTTCACGGTACTGTGGTAAGGGATCATAGCCCCATTTTTCAAGCAATGTTGAGGAGAGTTCAAATTTTTTGGTGGGTGTGGAAAATCCTCTCTCTTTGTATTTTTGATATTTGACTTCCCCTCTAATAAAATCTATTTTTTTAAAGTCTTGCCATGTAACCCCCATAGGTTCAAGGATATAATCCAAACCCCCTTCAAAGCTATCCCACCAGTATTCTTCTTGCCCTACCCTATGCGCCAGGTCATTTAGCATCTCATAATCCGAGCGGCACTCCCCAACAGTTATAGCCTTTCGCCGCGGAAGTATGTAGCCGTGTCTCTTCCAGAAGTCTCCTATGTAGTCAATCTCAAGCCATGTGGCTGCAGGCAGAACAATATCTGCAAGCTCGGCTGTAGGTGTCAAAAAAAAGTCTGATACAGCCATGAATTCAACCTTTTTCAGCGCCTTGTAAACCTCCCTTGCATTTGCCCGTGTCATCAAGGGATTTGAACTGATAAAAAATAACATTTTTACTGGATAAGGTTTTTCCTCAATTATTGCATCCCATACGCACTTAGGGTTGATGATCGCAAAATTTCCAGCCAGGCGGAATCGCTCTCCCCCCAGACGTTTTGCCGCCTGCTCTTTTGGAAGTTGTTTATGGGCTCCAAATTGTCCTACATTCCTTATCTTTGGTGGACTAAACAGCATCTGTCCACCGGGGATGTCTATATTTCCTGTTATTCCCATAAGGGCCATAAGGGATCTATTGTTATCCGCACAGTTGATCTGCTGTTCAATAGCTACCCCCCACTGGATGGCTGCAGGTTTGATGGTTGCAAAGAGCCTTGCTGCCTCTTTGATTTTCTCGGCAGGAACCCACGTTATCTTTTCCACTTTACTTACAGGGTACTCTTTGACCCTTTCAACAAATGGTTCCCATCCATGGACGTAGTTTTCCACAAATTCCCTGTCATATAATCCTTCATTAACAATAACATTAAGCATTCCAAGGGCAAGTGCCGTATCTGTTCCAGGCCTGAGCTGCAACCATATGTCAGCACGGGCTGCAATTTTTGTAAGTCTCGGATCAACGGCAATTAATTTCGCACCCTTATCCACACTGACGGAAAAAGGTTCGCCCTTGTAGCAATCAGGATTGCTAATAGCAAGGTTATTTCCCCACACCATAATACACTTGGGATGGTTTTCGTAATCTACAATTGGGTTTGTTCCGCATGTCAAAATACTTGTGGCAATTCTGGGGCCATAACAGAAATGCCCCGCTGTAAGCACATTGGGGGTACCTAAAAGGTTGGCAAAGCGGTAAATAACGGCCTCGTTGTCTCTTCCTGTTCCATAGCCTGGTACAATGGATTCTGCTCCGAATCTTTCTTTATAATCAAGAATCCTTTCCGCAATGGTATTTAGGGCATCATCCCATGTGATACGCTCCCATTTGCCACTCGCCTTTGGTCCGATTCTTCGCATAGGATGGGTTAACCGATCCGGATGGTAGGCTAATTGTGCAGATGCAATCCCCTTGCTGCAGAGGGTTCCATGATTTATTGGACAGTCCGGATCACCGGCAATCTTTGCAACCTTGCCGTCTTTTAGATAAATCAATACACCGCAACCCCCATGGCACATCCTGCAATGACTTTTAACCACAGAATCATAGCCGTAAACCTCCATTTCACGGACGACATTGGAATAAACGAATTCATTCATATATTTTCCTCCTTTATAGTATGGTAATTGCACTCAACAGGGTACTCAAGAATCTTTAAATTTCATACGTTTGTCAACTTCTTTTATTCAGGGTCAAACCTACACATTTGACAAAATAATTATGCAATGATAAAGATGTCATTAAGAATTTATTGATTTTAAACACCCAAACTTTTTAGGTTTAATTATGACAAGACACTTAAGGATAGAGTTCCCCGGAGCTTTCTATCATGTTACTTCTCGCGGTAATGAACAAAAAGAGATATTTAAAAGCATTAGCGATAGGGAAAAATTTCTTTCCTATCTTGAATCCGCAACTGAACGCTACGGAGCCTCAATACACGCATATTGTCTTATGGATAATCATTACCATATTCTGATTGAAACCCCTTTTGGGAATCTATCAAAGATCATGCAGCACATTAATGGTGCATATACCTCATATTTTAACCGAAAACAGGAAAGGATAGGTCACCTTTTTCAGGGACGGTATACCGCTATACTGGTTGAAGCGGATGCATACGCAAAGGAACTATCCCGATACATACATCTTAATCCTGTCAAAGCGGGAATAGTTAAAAAACCAGAACAATATCATTGGTCCAGTTTTCTTTATTACGCTATTAACCCAAAAGCTCCCCATTGGCTTCACAGAGATTTCATTCTCGGCTATTTTAATAACAAAGAAAAATATGCAATGAAAATGTACTATGATTTTGTTAATATGTTGTTAGTACAGGAATATGAAAGCCCTCTTGCCAATCTCCCTCATTCATGTATTTTAGGGAGCAAAGATTTTACAAAAAAAATAAAAGATAATTTTCTAAGAAATAGGCAAATAGACAGGGAATTACCGGAATTAAAAAAAACAATAAATAGGCCAGGGCTGGATCTGATAGAACAAGTAGTTGATTCAGTGTTTGAAACAGATGAAAAATTGGCACGACAGGTTAAACTGTTTATTTGCCATAACTATAGCGGAAATAAATTACGACAAATAGGGGATCACTTTGGTATAAGTGAGTCAGCGGTTACCCAGGCAAGCGGAAGAATACGGGCAAAGCAAGAAAATGAAAAAAGCCTCAAGAAAATGATCTTAAAAGCAAAGAGAAAGTTGTTTTTGTTAAATGTGTAGGTCTTAGGAATATTCTTCTATTGCCAAAGCCTCACATTATACGTCCATTTATTTTTATACAGGATTAATATGAATTAAAGGATAATGTTATTTATTCAGTCATTGGCTTACAATTATAACCTTGGATTTAAACATTCTTTAAGATTTAGGAAATTTCAGTAACTTTAGACATTTTAGACATCTCACATTTAACTAACCAGCGTCATATAATGCCTATCCTGTCTAATTACCTGTAACCTTAAAAAGGGACAGAATTATGAACAAAAATGTGACAAAAAACTATTCAAACATCGATGACATCTGTATCAATACGATCCGTACACTTGCTATGGATGCTATTCAAAAGGCAAATTCCGGCCACCCAGGTGCCCCAATGGGCCTTGCACCTGCTGCATATGTGTTATGGACCAAAATTTTAAAACATAATCCCAAAAACCCGCACTGGCATGACAGAGATCGCTTTGTGCTCTCCGGAGGACATGCATCCATGCTCCTTTACTCTGTACTCTATCTTTCAGGATATGACATCAGCCTGGAGGATATAAAAAATTTCCGTCAATGGGGAAGCAAAACACCAGGACACCCTGAATTTGGTTGTGCCCCTGGGGTAGAGACAACAACAGGTCCGCTAGGACAGGGCTTTGCAAATGCCGTAGGGATGTCGATGGCGGAACGACATCTTGCCGCCATCTTTAACCGTCCCAATTTTGACATAGTAGATCACTATACATACGCCATGTGTGGCGATGGTGATTTAATGGAGGGGCTTACATCTGAGGCGGCATCCCTTGCAGGACACCTAAATCTTGGAAGACTGATATGCATCTATGATAACAATAAAATATCTATTGAAGGAAGCACGGATCTGGCCTTTACAGAAAATGTAGAGCTTCGTTTTAAGGCATACAACTGGCATGTCATCAAAGTAGACGATGGTAATGATTTGAATGGTATTTTCAGTGCAATCCAGGAGGCAAAGTCGGAACATCAGAGACCCTCACTGATTATGTTGAAAACACATATTGCGTTTGGCAGTCCTAACAAGCAAGATTCTGCCTCTGCCCACGGTGCGCCTCTTGGTGAGGAAGAGGTAGGTCTCACAAAACAGAACCTAAGCTGGCCTGAGAACACCACCTTTTATATACCTGAAGGGGTTCTTGAGTCATTTAGAAAAGGGGTGGAAAAAGGAAAAGAGGCGGAATCCCTTTGGCAGGAAATGTTAGAGGAATACAAAAAAGAATATCCAGATCTGGCGATAAAATTTATGAATACTATGGAAGGATTATTGCCGGAGGTATGGGATGAGGACATTCCCAATTTTTCAAAAACAGATTCAGTAGCAACAAGGGCTGTATCAGGTAAAATCTTGAACGCTATTTCTGAAACACTACCAACACTGATCGGTGGTTCTGCTGATCTGGCGCCTTCAAATAACACACTTATGACATCTGCCAAGGACTTCCAGAAAAATCAATACAGTGGTAGAAATATTCATTTTGGAGTCAGGGAGCATGCAATGGGTGGAATAACGTCCGGTATGGCTATTCATAAAGGACTAAAATCCTATTGTGGAACATTTCTTGTATTTGCTGACTATATGAGGCCTTCCATACGCCTTGCCGCTATGATGAAACTTCCAGTTATATATATTTTTACCCATGATAGCATAGCAGTTGGAGAAGACGGCCCAACTCACCAACCTATTGAACAATTAGCCTCTCTACGTGCAATACCTGGCCTGATTGTCATCCGCCCCGCCGATGCCTCGGAAACTGTAGAGGCCTGGAGAATTGCTATAAAAACCAAAGATGCCCCTGTAGCCTTGATCTTAAGTAGGCAAAAGCTGCCTGTATTAGATAAAAAAATATACAATATGGCAGAAGGAATTTCAAATGGCGCTTATATCCTAAAAGATTCCAATGGCAAACCTGATGCTATTATAATTGCCACTGGCTCAGAGGTCCATGTTGCACTTTCGGCTGAAAAAATTCTCGCCCAAAATGGTGCTTCCATTAGGGTAGTCAGTATGCCAAGCTGGGAACTGTTTGAAAAAACATCTCAGGGATACAAGGATAAGGTCTTACCGCCTGATGTAAAAATTAGAATAGCTATAGAGGCCGGTATCCCTATGGGGTGGGAACGTTACGTGGGGGATCATGGCTCAATAGTAGGCATATCAAGATTTGGCGCATCCGCGCCTGGCGAGACAGTCATGGAGAAGTTTGGTTTTACAGCGGAAAACATTGTTCAAAGGACATTGGCCCTTTTGACATAATAACAGTTCTATACAAAAACCTTGAAACTGTTGGGTTTATAAAATTTTCGCCTTTATAATTTGGCTATCTTTTAATAGTTATACATGAATAGTGGAGTTTATTCAGCACACAACTCTGATGGTCCCGTAAAAAGTCCTTTTGCTCCCCCATGATGACCATTTTGGGATTCATGAAATACTTCGCTAAC
>CBFDCD010000106.1:0-7048 GCA_965603225.1 uncultured bacterium | reverse complement strand
CGCGTTTGCCACGGTCAGCCCTGATGGACCTGCCCCAACAATTGCAACAGCCTTGTCAAGCCTTGTGAGAGGGGGTTCAGGCCTGATATAGCCGCTTTCAAATCCCTTCTCGATAACGGACAACTCAATCTGTCTTATGGTGACAGGGTCGCCGTTAACTCCTGCGACACATGCGGCTTCACAAAGGGCCGGGCACACCCGTGCCGTGAATTCCGGAAAGTTGTTCGTAGATAAAAGCAGATCGAGTGCCTGTTGCCATTTCCCCCTGTAAACATAATCATTAAACTCCGGTATAATGTTGAACAAAGGACATCCGTAAGAATGGCAGAACGGTGTGCCGCAGTCCATGCATCGAGCAGCCTGCCTCACTATCTCTTGCTGGCTTAAGGAACGCTCTACAGGCCTGTAATCCATTATTCGCTCGTTTACTGGCCTGTATGTCGGGTCTACGCGCTTATACTCCATAAAACCCGCGGCTTTACCCATGCTGGATCTCCTGCCTTTCAGTTGCCTCATCTTCTTTGCTCATTTTACCGAGAACTCGTCGATACTCCATAGGAAATACCTTTATAAAGTTAGGGAGTTGTGTTTTCCAGGTCTCAAGGATTCTCCGGGCCTTTTCGCTGCCGGTATATTCGACATGTTTACGTAGCATGCCCTTAAGCTCTGCTATGTCAGCTTTATCTGTAACAAGCTCTAAATCCACCATGTCTAAGTTACAACTGCCGTCAAATTCTTGTTCCGGGTCATAAACATACGCTATGCCGCCACTCATGCCTGCGCCGAAATTAACCCCTGCATCTCCAAGTATAACCACCCGGCCACCTGTCATGTACTCGCAGCCATGATCACCGACTCCTTCAACCACCGCATAGGCGCCGCTGTTTCTTACGGCAAACCGTTCACCCGCCTTGCCCAGGATATACACTTCTCCACTGGTAGCGCCATATAGTATGACATTGCCTGCAATGATATTTTCAGATGGATTAAAACTGCTTCCCTTGTATGGTTTCACAATAATCTTGGCGCCTGACAGGCCCTTGCCGAGGTAGTCGTTGGCCTCGCCTTCTAAAATAAAGGTGAGGCCATGGGCGCCAAAGGCACCAAAGCTTTGACCGGCAGCCCCCTTAAACCTTATGGTTATTGTGTCGTGGGGCAGGCCATCATTTCCATAGCGCTTGGCTATTTCCCCGGAGAGCATGGCGCCTACAGTCCTGTTTGTGTTCCTTACGGGAAATTCCATGGATATCTTTTGTCCATTCTCTAATGCATTGCGCGCACTTGAGATTAATTTTTCATCCATTATATCATGGATAGTGTGGTGTTGTGATTCAATGCATCTGTACGAGATTTTTGTATCCGTTTCCGGACGATGAAGGACCTTGGAAAAATCCAGACCCCTTGCCTTCCAAAAGTTTATCGCCTGATTCATATCGAGGAGGTCCGATCTGCCGATCACATCATCCATCGAACGAAATCCAAGCTGGGCCATATATCCCCTGACCTCTTCGGCCACCATGGTAAAAAAATTCATTATATATTCCGGCCTGCCGCTAAACAGTTTTCGCAACCTTGGATCCTGTGTTGCAACACCTACCGGGCACAGATTTTCATTGCATTTTCTCATCATTACGCACCCTGACACCACAAGGACTGCCGTGGCGAACCCATATTCTTCCGCCCCTAACAGGGCTGCTATGATAACATCCCGTCCCGTTTTCATCTGGCCATCTACCTGCACCCTTATCCGGCTTCGTAGCCGGTTGAGCACAAGGGTCTGTTGTGTATCTGCAAGCCCTAATTCCCATGGTGAACCTGCATGCTGAATTGAGGAAAGGGGTGAGGCCCCTGTGCCCCCGTCATAGCCGCTGATCAAGACCATATCCGCATGTGCCTTTGAAACCCCCGCTGCTACCGTACCTACGCCAACCTCAGATACGAGTTTGACCGAGATGCGGGCATCAGGGTTTACATTCTTCAGGTCAAAGATAAGTTGTGCAAGGTCTTCAATAGAGTAAATGTCATGGTGAGGAGGTGGTGAGATAAGGATAACACCTGGAGTTGAATAACGGACACCGGCAATTTCCTCGTTTACCTTATGGCCAGGCAGCTGTCCACCCTCTCCCGGCTTTGCGCCCTGTGCCATTTTTATCTGAATCTCCTTTGCGTTGACTAAATACTCCGTTGTTACCCCGAATCGCCCACTTGCCACCTGTTTAACCGCGCTGGATCGATTGTCTCCGTTTGGTAACGGTGTGTAGCGCGCAGGGTCTTCTCCCCCTTCTCCGCTATTGCTCATGGCATTTAAGCGATTCATGGCTATAGCAATAGTCTCATGGGCTTCCCGGCTCAGGGCGCCGAATGACATGGCACCTGTAACAAACCTGGTGATGATTTCAGAAGCCGGTTCTACTTCATCAATGGAAATCGGCTTTGTCTCTTTAAACTGAAACATGCCACGGAGCGTTGACAATGCCGTAAGTTGATTATTGATTTGGTCCGAATATGCCTTATAAAGACTAAGGTCATTTTTTCTTGTTGCCTGTTGAAGGTTACTTATGGTCTCCGGTGTCCATAGGTGTCGTTCCCCATCATTGCGAAATCTGTACCGGCCGCCGCTTTTTAAAATCCTTCGCGAATTTGATGTCTTATCGTATGCATCATCGTAACGTGCCCTTGCCTCGGATGCTATTTCATCCAGTCCTATTCCTCCTATAGGGGAAGAGGTGCCGGGAAAATATTTGTCCGTTAGGGTGCCGTCAAGACCAATTGCCTCAAATACCTGGGCACTCCTATAGCTGCGAAGGGTTGATATACCCATCTTGGACATAATTTTTAGTATCCCCTTGCATAGGGCATTTATGTAGTTTTCAATGGCCTTGGCAACGTCAATATGGGTGTTGAGCTCTTTTCTTAATGCCATGCCGGCAACAGTTTCAAAGGCAATATAGGGGTTGATTGCTGTTGCGCCGTAACCTAAAAGCAGCGACATATGCATAACTTCCCGGGCCTCTCCAGTCTCCAATATGAGTCCTGTGCCGGCCCGCATCCCTTTTTGAGATAAGTGCCTATTAACTGCTGAAACAGCCAAAAGGGCCGGTATGGGCGCATTATTTTCAGGCACGTCTCGATCAGTAAGAATTATAAGAGAGGCGCCACTGCGAAGTGCCTCCTCACTTTTTTTGCACAGTTGATAAATGGAAAAATCCAGGCTTTTTCCTGACCCATTTGCAGGGAACGATATAGGAAGCCTGAAAGGTTTAAATCCCTCGATGTCAAGGTGTAATATGCGCCTTAGATCTTCATTGGAAAGGATTGGGTGGCGGAGCTTTATAAGCCGGCTGTTCCGGGGTATTTCAGAAAGTATGTTCCCGGGATTCCCTATAAACGTCATTAATGTCATTACCAGTTCCTCACGGACCGGGTCGATCGGGGGATTTGTTACCTGAGCAAAGAGCTGCTTAAAGTAGGAGTAGAGCAATTGATTTTTTTCCGAGAGAACCGCCAGCGGCGTGTCCGCACCCATTGCACCAACAGGCTCCTGCCCTGTTGAAGCCATTGGCTCTATTATCATTTGCAGATCTTCTCTGCTGTACGCGAAGAGTCTTTGATGAAATAAAAGCCTTTCAAAGTCAGGCTTGATAGATTCTACATCTCCATAAAATCCACGAAGGATTATTTTGTTCTCATCAACCCACCGCCTGTAAGGCTGTTTTCTGGAATAAATGGATTTTATTTCACCATTTTTTAAAACCCTTTTTTGTTCAAGGTCAACAAGAATCATCTGTCCGGGGCGCAGGGCGCCCTTTTCCACCACCTCATCAGGGGACAAATCCAGGACCCCGACCTCAGAGGCGAAAACCATCAGCCCTCCCTTTGTTATGGTATATCTGGCAGGGCGCAGCCCGTTTCGGTCTAACATGGCACCTACTACATTTCCGTCTGTAAACGATATGGATGCAGGGCCATCCCAGGGTTCCATCAGGCCGGCATGATACTCGAAGAATCCCCGCTGATCCGGGCCTATGGGATATTTAACGCCCCATGCCTCCGGAACAAGCATGAGCATGGCATGGGCAAGCGAGCGGCCTCCGTTAACAAGAAGCTCTAATGCATTGTCTATACAGGATGAATCACTCCCTCTTTCATCTATGATCGGGAGGATTTTTATTATATCGCTTCCAAAGAGTTCCGACCTAAAAGATTTTTCACGGGATCGCATATGGTTTAAATTGCCCTTAAGGGTATTGATTTCCCCGTTATGGGCAAGGTATCGAAATGGCTGAGCGAGCTCCCAGGATGGAAATGTATTGGTGCTGTATCTTTGATGGATTACAGCTATGGCAGTAACAACAGCGGAATCGTTTAAATCCTCATAAAACTCCGCCAGTTGTGTACCTGTTAAAAGACCTTTGTAAACAATGGTGCGGGAAGACAAACTTGTAATATAAAACATTTCTTCGTCGCTTAAGGCTTCGAGGGCTCGACGCTCAACCTGTTTTCGTATTACATAAAGCTTCCTTTCCAGGCTTGAAGCATCACGGCCTGATCCATCTATAAAACATTGCATAATAAAAGGCTGCATTTCTCTTGCCTGGCCTGATATGGTGTTACTATTGACAGGCACATTTCGCCAGCCCAAAAAACCAAGTCCTTCCGATGCGACAACAGATTCAACGATCTGGAAACATTGTTTTTGTGGACCATTTCCCTGGGGCATAAAGATCATGCCTACACCATATTCCCCGGCCGATGGTAAATTAATGCCTAACTTCCCGCATTCTTCATGAAAAAAGACATCCGGTATCTGAAACAGCAACCCGGCCCCATCGCCTGTCAGCAAATCTCCGCCTATTGCCCCTCTGTGCAGGAGGTTTTTCAGGACTTCAATGCCATTTTCTATAATCCCGTGGTCTTTAGTGCCGTTAATGTTTGCAATAAACCCGACACCGCAACTGTCATGCTCATTTCGTGGGTCATAGAGCCCCTGTTCCGCTGGAAAGGAGCAGAATTGTCTGTTTTTGTCTTTACTCATTTTTTATAATTCAGTAGTAATACGTTAATGAACAGGGGCAGGAGGGTTTTTCTTCTGCCCCTGTTCTGTCATAAAGAAAGGAGACGGTTGCCGCTATTTATTGAGCTGATAAATTTATTCCTAAAGCACTGCCAAGTACTTTTCAATCTCGTACTGGCTAACATGGGTCCTGTATCTGTCCCACTCAATCCTTTTGTTCTCCAAGAATTTGTTAAAGATATGATCCCCTAGTGTTTCCCGCACAAGCTTGCTGTTCTCTACCTCTTGAAGGGCCTCAAAGAGATTGCCGGGCAGAGAGACAATACCGGCGCGCCTTCTTGCATCTCCATCCATCTCATAGATGTCTTCCTCTATAGGGTCCGGCAGGGCGTAGTTCTCCTCTATCCCCTTCAGTCCTGCCGCTATCATCACTGCAAATGCCAGATAGGGGTTACAGGCCGGGTCAGGGGACCTGAACTCTATCCTGGTGGCCTCTTCCTTGCCTGGTTTATACATGGGCACCCTTACCATTGCAGAACGATTTCTCCTGGCCCATGAGATATATACAGGGGCCTCATAGCCAGGCACCAGTCTTTTATAAGAGTTTACCCACTGGTTGGTAACCGCTGCAATCTCTCTTGCATGGGTCAGGATGCCTGCGATGTAGGATCTGGCAAGCACAGACAGGTTGTACTCATCCTGAGGTTCATAGAAGGCATTCATATCTCCCTTAAATAGAGACTGATGGACATGCATACCGCTGCCGTTTTCTCCAAAGAGGGGCTTTGGCATAAATGTGGCGTGAAAACCGTTTTTTCTTGCTATCTCCTTTGTCACTATCCGGTATGTCATGGTCTTATCCGCCATGGTCAGTGCCTCATCATATCTCAGGTCTATCTCATGCTGGCTTGGGGCAACCTCATGGTGGCTGTACTCAACACGGATGCCCATATCCTGAAGGGAAAAAATTATCTCCCTTCTTAGATCGCCACCCATATCAAGCGGCCTGTTGTCAAAATATCCTCCCTTGTCAATAATTTTTGGCGTAGTATTGTTTTCAAAGAAGAAAAACTCTAACTCCGGCCCCATAAATGCCTTGTAGCCCATTTCTGCTATTTTTGCCACAATCCTCTTTAACACATACCTGGGGTCTCCTTCATAGTGGCTCCCGTCCGGCTGGAGGACATCGCAGAACATCCTGGCCACCGGTCTTTCCTTAGGGCGCCATGGAAGCAGTTGAAATGTGTCCGGCTCAGGCATGGCAATCATGTCGCTCTCCTCAATCCTTGCAAAGCCTTCAATAGAGGACCCGTCAAATCCCATTCCCTCTTCTAAACCCTCCTCAAGCTCTGAAGGAGTTACTGAAAAGCTCTTCAGGATGCCTAAAACATCCGTAAACCAGAATTGTATAAAACTTACATCCATTTCCTTTACTACCTTTATGACATCTTTTTTTGTTTTGCAAAGCATGGGTTTTCTCCTTTGTTTAGTTATAGTATTTACGTTATTAATCAGTCTTGTAGCTGTTCAGGTCTATAGTCATATAAATATATATGCTTTAAAACTACTCTGAATGCAAAGCAAAAATGTGGACACTCGCATACAGACAGTCTACCTGCCTGAATATTTTTAGATAATACATTGAAGGCTTCAACTAAAGGTGAGGGTTTTTCTCCCATTAACTGAATGATGCAATAATGGCCTATGGCAAGATATAAAAGCAAAAGGCATGCCATTAACTCAAAATAAATTAAAGTGAGTAATTTCAATTATATAAACAGGAGGGGCTTATGGGCACAACATAAATAAAACGACAAATTTGTATTTAAATAATAATTAAACGACAAGAATGGTGATAAATGATGAAATTAAGACAAAAATGTCAAGGTTGTTGAACCGAAGGTAAAAAGGGATTGCTTGTTGGGGGAAGCGGACAGTTATTTATCGGTATCTACGATAGTTAACCGCGTATTTTTTTGCCTTGTATGCAAATTTTCTCTCAGTTATGCCCAGCAGGAGCGAAGCAGTTGACAT
>CBFDCD010000105.1:0-7139 GCA_965603225.1 uncultured bacterium | reverse complement strand
AAGGGAAACAAAAATATAATAAAACAGCCGTTAATGCCATGCAATAAAGGGCGTACAAAAACCATCTTTTATTTTTAAAAAAAAATTTTATCATATTTTTTTACATCCCCTTGAAGCTACTCAAAGGTTAATACCTGCAAAATAGCATCTAGGTATCCGGTTTTTTTCTTATTTTCATTCGCTGAAAAACGTTTCACGATGACAACATTGTCTGTGGATTCAATTTTGTAAAGATAATCAATGATTTGCTTCAAGGTGACAAGCTCTAACTTTATCTCTACCAGTGACTCCTTGTATGGGTCCGGCCCTACAGATGTAGAAGGTTTCTTATATTTTATATGCTCCTTTACATTAGCTTCACCAGCTGCCTTTTCAAGAAATGAAAAGAGGGTAAAGCCCTGTTTTCTATGACCAAGAACTTTTTTTATTCCTAGAGAGTCGTTCTTGTATCTTTTGAACTCAGAGATAAGGACCGCCATCTCTTTTAATGCATTTTCCTTTGCCTGCACACCTTTCTTTATCCTTCCTTTGGCCGTAAAAAATGGGAAAATTAGAAATTGAAAAAGAAAGAAAACAGCTATAAATAATACTGCGGCCATTACAAAAAATTTTTCACGTCGTGCGAGTTTCATATTTTAAACCACGATGTTACAAATAACACTGCTATCTTGCCCTCTGCAATTTCAACTCAAACTTTACAAGCTTCTCGGAACGATCAAGGTTAGCGGAACTGATATTAACAGAGCTAAAATATTCTGAATTCTCCAGGCCTTTTTTAATAATATCTACAGTGTTAAATGTATCAGTCTCTCCTTTTATCTGAACTGTCTGCGGGTCTACCACCATCCTTGTTACCCTTAGATTAAGAGAGGTAGGTACCCTAACGGAAATATCCTTCAGCAAATCAAGCACCTTTCTGCTATCACCAATGCCCGGGATAGAAATAGCAGATTTTTTTACTTCATTGATCTTTGCCTTAATCTGATGGACAGGGTCGATAATCCTTTTCACACCAGGAAATTCCCTTCTGAATATCTCTTTCAGTTTGTAATCCAATTTTACATAACGTTTTTTTTGGATATAATAATCCATGCCAAAATCAGCTGCTAAAAGTGACAGTATGATTATAAGGAAGACAGCGACCTTTTGAAATACCCTCTTTATCCTAAAATAACCCTTCTGGACCTCGAATTCATCTTTTCTAAAATTAAAACCTTGTCCTTTTTTTAAATCTCTGAAGATAAGAGCAAGAGTCCCATTCATTAAGGCTGGGTTCCAGAGTCTGGCTACATTATCACCCATATAGACCTTCATATCACGAGCTATATCTATCCTTTCAACAGGGATAGAAATAAATTTTTCTATAAAAATCTCTATGTCTGGGTAAAGACTTCCAGGACCTGTAATAAAAATCCCTTCCGGGGTGACTTGTCTCTTGCACTGGTTTTCGAACGAATGGAGTGTGTTTTTTATATTTAAACAAAGTTGCCCAATAAGGGACTCAATATTTGCATCTTTGAGGGTGTCATTTTCCTCATCCGGCAAAGTATCCCCTGTCTTGAGAACGCCTCCTAAATAAAGGGGTCTGATCAAACTTATGCGTCTATTGATATAAAGAATCAGGGTACTCATTTTAGAGCCTACCTCTAATATGAGTCCATTTTCTGGAATATTTTCCTGCCTTAATAGCCATGATGCAATCGGTACAACCCTTATGTCCAAAATTTCCGGGTCTATACCGGCATATTCTTTTAGTTCTGCAAGATATTCAGAGATATAATTCCTGCTTACTAAAGCAGCAAGTATTTCACTATTATCGGACTGATCAGATATAGTAAAATCTACAAGTACATCTTCAATCGGGAAAGGGATCATAGTCTCAACGGCAAAGTTAATGGTCTGTTTAATTTTTTTTACACTCTTAAATGGAATCTGAAGATTCCTAAAGGATGTATGCTCACCGGAGATTGTACTCACATAAGTGTCCGCCTTAAGGTCCAGATTCCCACTCAATTTTTTAAGTGCCCCATGGAGACCTTCATCACCATTAATCAAGACCCTTGAACATCCCTTTACGGAAATGCCCCTTAGCCCACCTTCTGCAACCACTGCCGAAACTGAATCACTATCTATATCAATACCTATAATTTTTCCTGGCATAATTACTATCTGTTTAATCTGTTATATTTATTGTATCCGTTCACGGTTCAAAGGTTAATTGTTTTGCGATTTCCTACATCTTTTTGCTTTTACTTCAGCATAAATTAGCTTGACGTATCGTAAGAATCCAATGAATCCTGCATTGGATTCAAAATCGAAGTCTTGTTTCAGGAGAGTATATGTCATACCCCTAAATCAGTCTAATCTCAAACCTTTATCCGCCTCTTTTGTGGCGGGTTGAACCCTGAACGGTGAACCCCTGAAAGGTTACTATCTTTTTATCCTGCAATCTTTTATAGCTATCAAAGGTCATCCACCGACGTGATTTCATACTTTTCAGGAAGCTGTCAATCTTTTTTTATCACCACTAACTCAAGGCTTACATTGCATGGTTATAAACCGCTCTTTTGAAAATAGAAAGGAATAAAAGAAAAAATTGTAACTACTCAACCACTAACGTACTAAGATTAAAGAATTATTCTTTTAATACCCTTGTTGATGAGGGGCACATTAATGAGCCTAAGGCTTATAAAAATTAATCAGAAAACCAAGGCGCTTACCGGTCAATTTTATCCTTTGTGCCTTTGTGTCTTGGTGGCTACCTGAATACATTATGCCCAGGGACAGCTTTCCCTATTCAACCTTCCACGATAAAATCCGTATTTTTTTCTTTTCCCTCTTCACTGCTGAACTGATTCTCTTTTTCATTTTTTCCTTATAGCCTTCGGATACAATAGTAAAATAATCACTTGATGTCGTTATGACACTGTCCGGCACAGTAACACCACCCATACCTGGGATCTTCTTGTACCATCCTTTATCTGACAGGTCATTTTCTTCGTCCTCTCTGTAAACAATTATGTTTTCCGCCCTCTCTTCATCTATCTCATCTGACAGAGACCTTATAACCATGCCAGTGGCAGTATTTATATTAATTTTACCATCACCATAAATACTTATGTAAGATGATATGCCGGGTTTTTCCTCTGTACCATAAAATAATTCCCTTGTTATTCCCCTGACCAGAAGCAATTCTTCCAAGAACTCAAGGGGACCATTTTTACATTGATACGGTCTTTCCAGTGATTGATAATAAGAATCTTCCGCACCAAATCTTGTGGTCTCACTATCATGGTCTATCCAGTCCTTTATGGCATCCATAATGTTTTCCACATCTTCTATATCAAGTCCAAATTCCGGCAAGCTTATAAATCGTGCAACAATTAACTTTTGGTCATCATTGTACTTTCCGTCTTTATCAACAAGTTGATTTATCTGAATCCTGCCTGAAAGGTCTGAAATAGTAACATGAAATCTACCTTCATCAAAAACAGAAGAATGGCTGTCAGTAAAGAACCCTGTAACGGCCCAAATTTCATGGAGCGTATCTGTTTCCCCTGAAAGCTTGTCTTCATAGAGAGCTGCAAGGGCTCCATTAAATCCAGACCGCGCTATGCACCCTAACTTAACGCCGTCCCTCAGATTGGATGCGGCATATAAATTGGACCACATAGATTTATTAAACTGGAGTGTGAGGGAAACAATAATACTTATTATTAGAATAGTAAGGATCAAAGCCATCCCTCTATTATTTTCAATAAACCTTTTCATGTCATCCCTGTCCCAACGGGAGCACA
Organism: uncultured bacterium; assembly: GCA_965603225.1. Lineage (GTDB taxonomy): Bacteria > Desulfobacterota > DSM-4660 > Desulfatiglandales > B25-G16 > M55B121. Next base: position 3,342 of record CBFDCD010000105.1, on the reverse strand, counting down.
ACACTGGTAAAAAATTTAAAAGGCGCTTCAGGATTTGCGCCATTTACAAACTCTAAGGATATGGAAACCCTGCCTGGTATTTTACCTTTGAAGGCATCTAAGGAAGAATCCCATTCCTCGCTTGTCTCTTCGTTTGTTTCATAATAGGCAAAATTTACAGATACCAACTTCTCACAAAGTATAAGTCCTACCTTTTCCCCGGCAAAATCCGGTCCTTTTTCAAATATAGGAGTTTCTCTGCGATAAAGCACAAGGTCATCTCCTTCACTATTTTTTTCTACATAATAAGAAATCTTTTCAGCTCCAGGGCTTTGTCCCTGTCCACCTAAGTCTATATTTGCCGTAGAAATAAAACTTAGGCTATCCGCGGGCCTTCCTTCTAAATCTTTATCTTCGCCTATAAATAAAAGGTAATTGTAACTGTCTTCCTTTTCTTTATTAGAGCTTTTATTCTGACTAATATAAACAGATTCTAAGTCTTCAATAATCCTTTCCAGGGCAATTCGGGCCATATGATAAATTTCAGATTGAGACTCGGCCTGCCCTACGATTCTGAAAGTTCCAGTGTATGAAGCATATATTGTGCTGAGAACCACGGCAAAGATAAACATGGCAATCAAGATTTCAAACAAGGTAAAGCCGTCCTGAGCTTTTAAATTTACAGGCTTAATTGTGTGTCCATAATTAATCATAAATAGTATATCTGTTAAACTGCAACTTACTAAAAAAATTCTAAAGTGTTCCTGCCTATACTAATCTTTTGTTCTCGGTACAAAGCGGAATAACCTTAGTTTATAGGCATATTTTTCTTGTGCAACATTAGAAATGGTCAAGTCTATCCGCCTGAGATGTTTTAATGCCTCCTGTTCTCCGAAAAATGGCACATCGCTTACAGAGAGGTCCCATCGATAATTCGGAAAATCTTCTCCAAAATCACCGGAGTCAGAAGTAAGGTTCTCCGCATTTTCCGCTTCTATTTCAGCTATCTTTGCCTGGGCAAGCAATGCGGCTGATGTGTTCAATTTTGCCTCAGACGCCAGAGAGATGCTTTGGGATTGTGATCCATAAACAGCCACCAGTGCAATGGAAAGAATGGCTATTGCAACCATCACCTCAAGGAGGGTAAATCCGCAATTCTTTTTATTCCACCACATTTATATGTCCTCATTATCAATATATCTGTCATAGCTTTTTATAATCCCAAGAAAAGGCTGTAAAATAAGGCTAAATTCCCTGCCATCATCCGCCCCTAAGTGGATAATCGATTGTTCCAAATAGCCTTTGTATGTAATCCTGATAGTTGCCTCCCCGTCTACTTTTTTTCCTTTGCCCATGCGCCATACATCTATAATCTTTACATCCTGTGAAAGCTGAAATGCCCTTTTGTGAGCCAGCTCACTCTCTTCTTGGGTCATACCCTCAAATCCAACCCAAATAAGGTTTGATCCCATATCAAAATGGAGGTAATATATCTTGTTTTCCCTGATTGCATCGCTTCTTAATTCCTTTACAAGGCCTATAATCCTGAGTGTTGAAGACTTTAGGCTGTCAGTCAGCAAAAGTGATCGAAATCTGGGTATGCTTAACCCCATCATCAAACCAATCAACATGATGACTACAGTCAGCTCTATTAAGGTATAACCCCGTTCTTTCACGTTAATGAGAGATTACTCCGTTTCCCAACTGTTAATATCCTGATCCTTGCCTTCACCTCCAGGCTCCCCGTCAAAACCGTAAGACATAAGATCAAAATCATCATGTATGCCAGGGGCAAGATACACATATTCATTATCCCATGGGTCCAATGGAACCTTTCCCTTTTCCAGGTATCCCCCCTCCCTCCAAGCCTGGGCAAGGCTTCCTGATGCAGGCGCCTCAACAAGGGCCTGTAATCCCTGTTCAGTAGTAGGATAAGATCCGTTGTCTAACTTGTATAATTTAAGGGCAGTCTCAATACTCTCCAATTGAACCCTGGCCTTCATGCGACGGGCTTCTTCAGGCCTGCCCATTATCCTCGGTACAATCAGTCCGGCCAGTATGCCAAGTATGACTATGACTACCATTAGCTCTATCAAGGTAAATCCATTTCTGATATAATACTTATTTTTTTTCATACCACCTCCAAAAAAATCTGTTATCCGTTCACAGTTCAGCGTTCTGGGTTCAAAGGTTCAACGTTTAAAACCGGGATCCATCCGCCGGAACGTTGAACTCGGGAACTCAAGGGTCTGAATTCCAGTATGTGGAGTTCAACTCAGCAGCAATCGTGATGTACTTCGTGCCTTCATCAGACATTGCTGATTTACAAGCCTGTCTTCGTGCATCGCACAAGCAGGCAAGATCAAATGGAATAAGACAGCCCTGAATCTCTGAACTTTTTAACCTGTGAACGCTTACAAAATCTGTTACCGAATCATCTGATTCATCTCGAATATAGGAAGTAAAATAGAAATAACAACAAACCCAACAATCAGTCCCATTGCCAAAATCATAATCGGCTCAAGCATTGAGGTCAATGCCATTATACTGGATTCTACCTCCCTTTCGTTATTGTCTGCGATCTTATTCAGCATGCCCTCTAATTCCCCACTCTGTTCCCCTATTGATATCATCTGCACGGCCATTGAAGAAAACCACGGGCTTCTGGAAAGTGAGCCTGCCAGGCTTCTCCCTTCCCTAACCTCTTCAACGGCATTGTCAATTACCCCTGCAATGAGCGCATTGTTTACGATATTTCTGACTATCTGCATGGAAGATAAAAGGGGGACCCCGCTCTGTATGAGGCTACCAAGGGCTCTGCCAAATTGAGCAAGGGCGATCTTCTGGTTTATGACGCCAAAAACAGGGGAACGCAGCTTGATCTTGTCCCATACATAATGGAACTTTGGTCTTTTCATGCCCTGCTTTACAGCTACAATGACCCCTATTAAAATCAAAACAATGACCCACCAAAAAGACAGCATAAAATTACTCGTTTTTATAAGCATTAAAGTTGGAAGGGGCAGGGCATGATGCATTTCTACAAAAACCTTGGTAATATTAGGCACAATAAAGGTTATAAGAAAAAAAAGCACAAGCACTCCAATTAAAGCCATGAAGACTGGGTATGCAAGCGCTGCTTTAAACCTGCCTCTCAAGGCCTGTTGGTTTTCTCCAAATTCCGCCAGCCGTTCTAAAACAATATCAAGAGACCCTGATGTCTCCCCGGAATGCACCATATTAACGTAAAGATTTGAGAATGATTTAGGGTGTTGAGACAGAGAGGAAGCAAGGCTGTTACCTTGATTGACAGACTCTTTAATCTGGGCGATAGTTTTTTTCAGTATCTGGTTTGAACTCTGA
>CBFDCD010000104.1:0-7139 GCA_965603225.1 uncultured bacterium | reverse complement strand
AGCATCACAACGAAAAAGTCAGCATAAAAAGGGTCAGGGAACTCCACATTAAAATACAGAACGAAACCCGGATCTCCAGGAGCGGAACGGACGGACCAGATTTAAAAAACTAGTAAATTTCGAAATGTTATGCAAGAACCTAACCGGAAATTACTGAAATCTTATGATTATTTTTTTAATAAACAATGAAATCATTAAAGTTTTGTAGAAAATTGTCGAATAATAAAATGAGCAGAAGATAAATAATATTATTGTTAAATTTCTTAAAATCTATTAAAATAAAAAATTATTATTAATTTAGAGAGCGAGAGGAGAATATTTTATGAGGAGTCATATAGCATTGGCAATTATAATACTTACCATCTGTGCAGCAACTTGCTATGCCTTTGAACCAGGAACTGCAGGAAACTCCAGCGGTATTGTAGGGCACTCAAGCATTTGGAATTCATTTGGATCGTCAAGTTTTTCAAGTGTGGGAAATACTGTAGCCCCCTCTAATTCAGGGAGCCTGTGTCCCTTTTCCGATGTTTCAACAGGCTTAGGAGAACATAATATCTTGATCCCATCAACTGGCCTACCCACTCTTGCCTTTGTCGGGAAGCCTTTAGACATATCAGAAATACCACACCCATTGTACTCAACTGGTGAAAGCAATATCCCTCATGTGTGGGGCACTTCAGGGATTTTTGATTCTGCTGCAGCGCCTCGTCCAATTTCACATACTGTAGGCACGTCTGATGTGCCCAATAATTTGAATAGGTCCATTATTACTACGGATACTTTTTCTTTATGTGGTGGAGCTGGTACTTCAAGCGCTCCCAATGTTTTTAATGGGTCTCGTGGACTTGGTCTTTCCGGTATATTTCAATTTCATCCATCAGGCTCTGCTGGTTCTGCCCCACTCTGTCCATTTGCAAATAGGTAAACTACCTCTACCTCCAGTTTTTTTCGTAACTGGTAGGTAAAGTGTAGACAGGCTGTCTGTTTTCAGATTCCTGCATGTTCAATCTATGGGTAAATTTCTTACGGTTCAGAGCTGCTTGGCAATCTGCTGGAATGCTTGCGTCGCACAGGGAGGTGCAGCCAGTTATTAAACTTCGGGCATTTGGGCTAGTTGACGATGCGATGATGTTAAAGGACATTGAATGGCTTAATCCAAGTGTTACGGGATACTTGGAAAATGCTTTAATTTTCAATAGTAAGTCTTCAGTCTCAATTAGTCGGTAGAAAAAAGGTTTTTATGAAATATCAGGGCCTTTAAAGATAGGTTATGACAAATCAGAAAAATGGTCAAATCCCTTTGGTCTGATAAACGTTGATTTGCCGTTTCTATCGATCAACCTGATGCCTTCCTCTTTTGTAATCTCACCTATCATGAAAAGCGGCCATATAACCTTTTCCCTTGATAATTGCTTAATAGCATGAATATTTTTCTCAGGTACAGTAAACAGTAATATATAATCTTCACCACCTGAAAGGGCAGACTCAAGGGGATTAAAATTTCCCCTTGAGGAAAGAAGCCTCAGCTCCTTGGAAATGGGAATCTGTTCCTTAAAAATACTCGCCCCGACTTTGCTTTCCTCGCAGATATGCCCGAGATCAGACAGAAGCCCGTCACTTAGGTCTATCATGGTGGTGGCAAGTTGTGAGTTTGCTATTATCCTGCCTGTTTCAATCAACGGCCAGGGTTCATTGTGGGCCTTGATAAAGTGTTTTCTTCTGTCACCTGTAACTAATATTTCGTTTTTTAAAATTTTAAGCCCTGTCGATGAATCTCCAACATTACCTGTCAAACATATCTTATCTCCCTGGCTTGCTCCATGTCTATAGAGAACACTGTGTTCCTCTCCATCGCCCAAAAGAGAAACGTTTATTATCAATTTATCCTTAGATGCTACTGTGTCTCCTCCCAATACATTGACATTGTAATGGGAGCAGATGTCGTTCATGCCCCTGTATAAATCCTTAATTAATTCTACCTCCGTTTTAACTGGTATACCTATAGATATAAGGGCATGGAGAGGTATGCCACCCATGGCGGCAATATCACTCAGGTTTACAGCAACAGCCTTCCATCCTAACTGATAGGGGGTTATTTTATCCATTAAAAAATGTACATCTTCAACTAACATGTCAGTTGTAAATAGAAAAACCCTGTTGGGATTAGCCCTAAATACGGCACAATCATCACCAATTCCCTTGATGACATTTTTTGGCGATGTCCTGCATTGCTTTCTTACAGACTCTATGAAACCAAATTCTCCAATCTCATTAAATTTCATAACCTACCCTCTGTTAAAAAATAATATTAATTACTCAGGTGGTTAGGATGAAGGTCCCGCCAAAGGCGGGATTAAGAAAAACGGGAATACGGCTGGTTTTAAAGTCATGTTTGATGCGAGAATCTGCTCTTTTTCCACCTCAGTGCGTCAATCGTGCTTTTTGGACCCCTTTAGCCTTCAGCCTAAAACACTTCAGCCTGACTACGTGAGTAGTCACAAATAATATTAAATTTTTCAAATGAACATGCAAGATAAAATCAATTATAAACTTGAAGTGTTTCAGAAATTAAACAAAATAGATTCATATAGACCCTCTTTCATGCTGATCTATTATGTCTTTTTCCAGCATGATATAAGGATTAAACCGATAGTTATATTACTATGCTGAATATTTATGACAGGTTATACGAGTCCATGATGGAATCGCTTATTTTAACATAATTCGAATTGATGCCATCAGGCTTGATTCCATATGTTTTTTATGTATAATGGTAAAGATTTGAAAAGGAGATTATATTGTTTATAACCTTTGAGGGCATAGACGGGTGTGGAAAATCAACACAGATAGCAAGATTTGAGTCGAGACTGAAAAAAGCAGGAATTTTTCCCGTGGTTACCAGGGAACCTGGAGGTACCAGAACAGGGGAGGCTATCAGGGAAATTTTATTACATTTTTGCGGAGCAGATGTAACACCCCTGACACAACTTTTTTTGTACGAGGCAGACAGGGCACAACATATAGAGGAGATAATAAGGCCGTCCTTAGAGCTTGGAAAGTGGGTTGTATGCGACAGGTTTTTCGATGCCACAACCGTATATCAAGGGGTTGTCCAGGGACAGGGTGAGGACCTGGCAGAGCAGCTAAATAATTTATCAGCCTCAGGGCTTAATCCGGATATAACCTTTCTTCTTGACTGTCCTGCTGAGGTGGCCATGGAAAGAATAAAAAAAAGGGAGAGTACAACAAAAAAAAGGGATATGTTTGACAAAAAAGATATAGATTTTCACAGGAAGATACGGCATGGGTATCTCTCCATAGCTGATAAATACAAGGATAGATTCAAGATTATAGATGCCTCCTTGGCTATAGATGAAATATCAAGGGAGATTGGTAAGGCAATTGCACCTTATCTGATTGATAAAGAAGGATAACCTTATGGAAGTGAAATCATTGAGTGAGATAATTGGGCAGGACATGGTTGTTGGATTCTTAAAAAAGGCCATATCTAACGATAAAACCGCAACTGCCTATCTGTTCACTGGAATCAAGGGGATAGGAAAAACTTCCACAGCGTTAGCCTTTGCCCTGTCGCTGAATTGTATTGAACCGGTCAATGGAGATGGATGCAGAGCTTGCCAATCTTGTAGAAAAATGATCGGTGGAAATCATCCTGACGTATCAATTATTGAGTTGGAAGATAAGAAGGAATCCATAGTGATTGAACAAATCAGGAATATTAATAGAGAGATTTCATTTCCCCCTGCCCTTGATGGATATAGAGTAATTATTATAGATCCTGCTGAAAGGATGACTGTTGAGGCAGCTAATGCATTTTTAAAGACCCTTGAGGAGCCGCCATCTAATAATATTTTTATTTTGAATGTTAGAGATACAGGTGAGCTTCTTCCAACAATTATATCACGATGCCAAAAAATATTCTTCAAACCTATCAATGAAAGGGAAATAGCAAATTTCTTAATAAATAATAGAGATGTTGAAAAAGTGAGGGCCGGAATAGCAGCTAGGCTTTCAGGGGGAAGCATAGGGCAGGCGGAAAGATTTGTTCGAGATGATTTTTTTTCCGACAGGATGAATTGGATAAAAATGCTATATAATGTTATTAATAACTCTTTTGAATCTTTATTTGATATAGCTCAAAAATTTATTACTAAAAGGGATTCAAAAGATAATAGAATAAATTTAATGCTGGGGATATGGAAGAGCTTTTATAGGGATATGTTGTTGATAAAATATGGAGGGAGGCGTGATTTTATTCTTAATTCCGATTTTAAAGATCAGCTCGATAAGGCATCTTCAGTGTACACTGTAGATGGACTAATACAATCAATATCAATTATTACCAGGGCCGAGCATGACCTTATGGTCAACTTGAATAAACTGTTTTTAATAGAAAAATCCCTTTTTGGACTTAAAAGGGCTTTGAATTCTGTATGAGGATTTATGTATAGGGATAACCTAAAGAAGATTGTTGGCGTTACGTTTCGTAAGGACGGAAGAACGTATGATTTTTACACGGGTAATTTTGTACTCAATGAAGGAGATACGGTTATTGTTAAGACAAAAAAAGGCATAGATATGGGGACTGTTTGCGGCAAAGCAAGGCTACGGGATACATCTATGCATAACAGGCCTATAAAGACGATATATCGGTTGGCTACTCCGGAGGATAAGAAACAAAAAGAAAAAAATGAAATGATTGAGTCAGATGCCATGCAGTTTTGCAAGGAGCAGATCAATGAAAGAAAGATACCCATGCACCTTGTGGCAACAGAACTCTCCTTTGACAGGAGCAGAATCGTGCTTTACTATATTTCCCATGTCAGGGTTGATTTCAGGGAACTGGTGAAAGGCCTGATTAAAAAGTTTCATGCACATGTTGAAATGAAACAAATTGGTGACAGGGACCTCTCGAGGATGTCAGGAGGGATTGGACATTGTGGTCGCCAACTATGCTGCTCATTGTTTTTATCAGAATTTGAACCTATAACCATTAAGATGGCGAAGGAGCAGAATATTTCTCTAAACCCAAATAAAATATCCGGTCTGTGTGGAAGATTAATGTGCTGCCTTTCATATGAATATAATGATTACAAGAAAACGGACAAAAAACCACGGTGAATTGATGAAAAAGATAAGCAATAAAAAATTTTATATAACTACTCCTATTTACTATGTAAATGCTGAACCGCACATAGGTCATGCCTATTCTACTATTGTAGCCGATGTCATTGCGAGATTTTATAAGCTGTCCGGTTTTGATACATTTTTTTTGACAGGTACAGACGAGCATGGAGATAAGATAGTTGAGGCCGCTGAGAAATCAGGCGAGACAGTGAAATCGTATGTTGACAGAATCAGCAACACCTTTAAAGAAACCTGGCCTCATCTTAGTGTTGAAAACGATTATTTCGTACGAACTACTGATTCCAAGCATGTTGAGACGGTTAAGAATATCCTCTCCAAGGTTTTTGAGAAAGGGGATATTTATTTTAGTGAATATGAGGGGAAATACTGTGTAGGATGTGAAAGATTTTATACGGATACAGAGCTAATTGAGAATAAATGCCCAATCCATAAGACTGAACCGCGAGTTATTAAGGAGGAAAATTACTTTTTTAGAATGAGTAATTATCAGGAGTGGCTCAGGGACTTTATCAAGGAAAACCCTGATTTTATAAGGCCTGAGAGGTATAGAAACGAGGTTTTGGCGTTTTTGAAAGAACCCCTTGAGGATCTTTGCATATCCAGGCCTAAAAAAAGATTGTCTTGGGGTATCACCTTGCCCTTTGATGATAACTATGTGACCTATGTATGGTTTGATGCGTTGATTAACTATATATCGGCCATTGATTACCCGAATGGAGATACTTTTGAGAAATTCTGGCCTGTTGCCCAACATCTTATTGCAAAGGATATTCTGAAGCCTCATGGCATATTTTGGCCCTGTATGCTAAAGTCTGCCGGGATAGAACCCTTTAAACATCTCAACGTCCATGGTTACTGGAATATAAATGCTGGAAAGATGTCTAAGAGTCTGGGAAACATAGTAAAGCCACTAAATCTGGCTGAAAAATACGGTACTGACGCATTCAGGTACTTTTTGCTGAGAGACATGGTCTTTGGTCTTGATTCGGATTTTAGTGAAGATGCCCTTGTGAAAAGGATTAATGCAGACCTTGCGAATGACTTAGGCAACCTGGTAAGCAGAAGTGTAACCATGGCGCTTAAATATTTTGATGGGGTTCTTCCTGAAAGTGACTCATGGAGCAAAGAAGACACAGGTTTGAAGGATGCCGTTGTGAAGGTTGTTGATGAGTATGAGAATTTTATGCAGGAATTTTCTTTTCATAAGTCATTGATCGCTGTGTGGGGCTTAATTGGTCTGGCAAATAAATATATTGATACTATGAAGCCGTGGGCAATAGCAAAATCAGACATGGAGCGTCTTGGCACAGTGCTAAAAAACATAACAGAGACAATAAAGATAATTTCCGTTCTTTTATGGCCATTTATGCCTGAGACTGCAGAAAAGATACAAGACCAACTGGGTTTGGGTGCAAAAGGATCAGAACTGTCTTTTGATAATATTAAGGAATGGGACAGCGTTAAACCAGAAAGACCAGTGTCAAAAGCCCCTCAACTATTTCCACGGATTAAATGGGGGGAAAAAAAGGAAGAAAAGAAAGAAAAGGAAAAATATGAACCGATAGGCCTGGAAGAATTTCAACGATTAGACCTTCGAACAGGCATTATAAAGGAGGCCAAACCGGTTCAGGGCTCTGAAAAATTACTTGAGCTGACTGTAGACACCGGTGAGATAAGAACTGTTGTTGCCGGGCTTGCCAAGCATTACCGAATAGATGAGTTAAACGGCAGGCAGGTAATTGTGCTTGCAAACCTTAAGCCTGCAAAACTTATGGGGATTGAATCTCAAGGGATGGTACTCGCAGCAGAGGATAAGTCAGGTGTGCATCTGTTGATTCCGGACAGGGAAAGCAAACCGGGCAGTAAGATCAGATGATTGGCATCAGCTCAATAAATAGCGGTAATCTCTTACATCGAGAGCTTTGAAAATTGCCTTCATTCGCGCTCATAAATCTTTTTCGACCCTGCAA
>CBFDCD010000103.1:0-7199 GCA_965603225.1 uncultured bacterium | reverse complement strand
TTTCCCTCATTAACAGGGATGGAAAATGGGTTACAAATGGAGTCATTCAGGGTTTTGGGAACGTTGAAGGTCTTGCTTGCACATTCAACACCGCCGCTGAAATACTTGTCATAGGACGTAACCCGAAGGCAATGAGTGCTGCGGTAAACAGGGTCCTTCATATAAAAGGGGGGATCGTAGTAATTGAAGGTGGGAGGGTTGTCCATGAATTCTCTCTACCCTTAGGAGGCCTGATGTCAGATTTGTCCATGACACAGCTGGCGCAGAAAGATAGGGAACTCAGGGAATTCCTCTCCAAAAGAGGATACCCTTATCATGACCCACTGTATACATTCATTTTTTTACCCAATGATTTTCTCCCTGATGTGAGGATCAATTACCAGGGTGTGGTGGATATCAGGAACGATAAAGTGCTTTGGCCGCGAAGGGATTTGGCTTAATTTTGAGATTATTGTCAAAGGCCAGGGCATGAGGGAGGTGCTATTTGCATGGCCTGTACAGGCCAATCTATCGGGAGGTATTGGCCGCAAAGTCCGCTTCCATCCCGAATTTTCCGCAGAAAATTTAAAATTGTTCGACTTGATTGTAAAATTCAAGAAAATTTTGGCAAAATCAACATTTTTATGAAAATGTTTGGCGTTCTGTATAGCTTAGGTATATTGAAATTGATTTAAATTTAAATCGTTATACAGATGGTAAACTATTTAAGTATAAAATCTTGATCAAAGAATTTAAAGCTATGAAATATACATGTGTAGATTATCGGTCTGAGATGAAACTCTTGGGCCTAAAAAGAAGATTGGAAGAAGAAAATCTGAGCGAAGAGGAAAGGTCTCAGATAGTTCAGGAGATCAAGGAGTTGGAACAAAAAATGGACATGGATTAGGATAATTTACATCCTCAATTCATAACCCCTCACCAAAGAATTAAAGTCCTAATTTTGCAGTGCATTCCACGTATTTTTTTCCTTGGACATGATTTTGTAAAAAAGTGATGTTCCAAAGCTATTAAACCCTTCGATTTTTTCATTCACATCGCGTTGAAGACAGGACGATAGATTTTGTATTTTATTAAATCAATAAATGCCTCATAGCATCTTTACCAATTAATGATTCTTTCGTAACATATTGAGATTTGAGCATGATATCCGTTTGTCTTACACGAAAGCCTTTAGTTTTTGGTCTACGGTACCATTTGGCAGCACATAATCAGGAGACACATACCCTTCTTCTTCAAATCTTTTTTTTCGGATACAGCCCTTGCCACCATTCCAACAGTATTCTTCTATCCATTTTTTGTCCAACAAACCTTTGTCATAGGCCCTTTTCATGCCGGATGTTTCATCATACCATTTGCATATATTTTTGTTCTTCATTTTTGTTATTCTCATTGAAAAAATGTGAAGGATTTCAAAACAGTTTTCTGTAAACTTTGAAAGTGTGGTCTGTTAATAATGCAACATAAATTCAAAATTATCAATATCTGCATGCCGTGCATTAGAATTGTCATTAACATAGTGACTGTCATCGGGATCTTTTTTTATTTTACGGTTTTGTCAATCTTGGTATTGCAGCAGCTTGTCCCTTTTAATGATTAAATTCTGATATTTACCGTTGCTTCTTTATTTTATCAATAAATAATGATATAAACAAACCTCTTTTTTAATACATATCTAAATAAATACTGGACAAAAAAAGTGTATGATTATTACGGCCTTAGTGATTATATTTTAAGACAAACAGGCAAAGCCATTTATACATAAAAACATAACTTCATAGTCAATAAAAAATAAATAGAGACACCCGGCCAGCCATCTTAAATTGGCTTCTTTAGGTGTGAGTGTAACCACACTAACGGCATTATTCACAATATAGGTCTTGTGCTAAAACAAAACAAGGGGCTTTTTTGTAATTCAATATAAGCAACTAATAGCTTGATATTTTTTACCAATCTATTGATTGCCGTCTTCAGTGGTTAAGCAATAACATAGTAAAAAAGAAACAATACAAAACAATAAAAAGCAAAAGGAGAGAAAAAATGAAGATAGCAATCTTTGGAATAGGCGGTGTCGGAGGATTTTACGGCGGGAAACTTGCCCGGAAATATGTAGATTCTACTGAACATGAAATTTTTTTCGTGGCACGAGGTGAACATTTGCAGAAAATAAAAACGGACGGTCTCATGTTAATCACCAAGGAGGGCAATTTTACCGCAAAACCATCCCTTGCAACAGATAGACCCGGGGAATTGGGCCCCTTAGATCTAATAATCATTTCCGTTAAGGGGTATGACCTGAAAAACGCCGCTCAAATGATTGAGAATAATCTTGATAATAACACTGTTATAATACCCCTCTTAAACGGTGTTAACAATGTGAAAATACTTAAGAGCATTTTGACTAAGGGAATCATAATGAACGGCTGTGTATATATAAGCACACAAATTGTAAGCCCCGGTGTTGTTGAACACGTAGGAGGCGCCGGAAAATTGATTTTTGGCCCTGAGGAAGGTCCCATTGAACCCTATAGAAAAATAGAAACACTTATGAAAGACGCCGATATTAACGCACTTCTTTCCGATAATATTACTGTTGATGTTTGGTCCAAATATATCTTTATAGGCCCCTTGGCCAGTATAACATCAATGACGGACCAACCACTTGGGGCAATTATGGAGAACAAGGAGCATAAAGCCATGATGGAGGGAATGATGGTGGAGATAAAGATGATAGCCGATGCCCAAGGAATAGTATTCCCTGAAAATATTGTTCAAAAATCAATGGGCTTGACATCAAATTTTCCCTACGACACTAAATCTTCATTGCAACTAGATTTTGAAAGAGGAAAACAAGCGGAAGTGGAAACATTCACTGGATTTGTTGTAAGAAGTGGAAAGCAGCTGGGCATTAAAACGCCGCTCCACGATGCCGCCTATTCTGCCTTAAAAAATAAACAGGAGGTACGGTAAATGGAAAATCCCAAGGTTTTAGTAACCCGAATCATACCGGAAGCAGGTTTAAAGATGGTTACTGACGCCTGCGATGCCGAGGTGTGGCCCGAAGAGCTGCCCCCATCTCGTAGTGTGTTGTTGGAAAAAGTCCGGGGTGTTGTAGGAATTTTACCGCTCATTACGGATAGAATCGATGGAAAAGTTATGGACTCAGCCGGAGATCAGCTTACAATTATAAGCAATTATGCAGTCGGGTATGACAATATAGAGGTTCAAGAGGCCACCAAACGAGGTATTCTCGTGGGAAACACGCCTGGTATACTTACAGAAACAGCTGCTGATCTTGCCTTTACCTTGCTGTTGTCAGCATCCAGACGTATTGGTGAAGGAATTGATTATATACGGGACAATAAATGGAAAACCTTTAAGCCTATGGAACTCCTCGGAAGGGATATTCATAACGCAACGCTGGGAATTATTGGTATGGGAAGAATAGGAATTGAAGTGGCACGACGGGCCAAAGGATTTAATATGGAAGTTATCTATTACGATTACCGTGGGCGTGCTGCGATAGGAGAAACTATCGGTGCAAAGATGCTCAGTAGCATCGATGAATTGTTTAAACAGGCAGATTTTATAAGCCTCCATGTTCCCCTAACCTCTGAAACAAATCATTTAATTGATGCATCCGCTTTCAGCAAAATGAAAGACACGGCAATCCTCATTAACACCTCACGCGGTCCTGTTGTAGATTCTGACGCCCTTTACGAGGCATTGAAATCAAAAAAATTGCATATGCAGCTCTTGATGTTACTGATCCTGAGCCAATTCCACCAAACCACAAACTCATGGCTCTTTCAAACTGTCTCATTGTCCCACATGTAGGCACAGCAACTATAGAGACTCGAAGCAAAATGGCCGTTATGGCAGCGGAGAACCTCCTAACAGGGATAAGGGGAAAGGTTCCCAAACATCTTGTTAATCCGGAGGCCCTTGCAAACCGTCGTTAATGCAGTGAAAATGACATAATACGTCGAATATAGTGTTTGAATCATATAGACAAAAAATAGGCTTTTTTTATGCAATTGCAGCATTTGGCTTTTGGGGTATGGTGCCACTATACTTCAAATCAGTACAGCATGTTCCGCCTCTCGAAATCCTTGGCCACAGGATAGTCTGGTCAGTGCCCGTAACCTTGCTTCTTATTGCCACGAGCCATGACTGGAAGGCCCTTAGGCAAGCCCTATCTTCCGTAAAGGTAATGAGGACATTGGTTTTAAGCTCGATGCTTGTTACAACAAACTGGTTCATTTTTATATATGCCATAAACACGAACAGGGTTCTTCAGGCAAGCCTCGGTTATTTTATTAATCCCCTGGTCAATATTTTATTGGGGATTATCTTCCTTAGGGAAAGGCTTCAATCCCTAAAGATAATGGCAGTATTGCTTGCAGCAGTTGGCACTATAAACCTAACCCTAAGCTACGGTGAGTTCCCGTGGATTTCTCTGGCATTGGCATTTAGTTTTGGATCTTACGGTTTGTTGCGAAAGACTGTTCGGATAGAATCAGTCAACGGACTTTTCATTGAGACAAGCTTAATCTTTCCCTTAGCATTTTGTTATCTGTTTTTTCGAGGTGTAAAAGGAGATGGGGCCTTTGGCGTAATTGACTGGCAAACTACTGTATTACTCATTTTAGCAGGTGCTGTTACAACATTCCCCTTGGTATGGTTCACATGTGCCGCACGGAGACTTCAATATGCTACAATCGGCATATTGCAATACCTGGCCCCTACCTTACAATTTTTACTGGCTGTTTTTTATTACAAGGAGTCATTAAGTATCACCTATATTATAACATTCTGCCTTATCTGGGCTGGGTTGGGGATTTTTATGCTGGACTCTATTGTTCAGATGAGACAGCATAAAAGGCGTTTTGACGCTTAAGGTATTTTTGAAAGCCCTTCAGTCTTTTTGTTGATTGCCCCTGTGATCGGTAGCCATTTTCTTTTAATCTTTGTCAGGAAAGTTGTTATGACATGTAAGGCCAAAAATGTGGACATGGTTGTGTTGCCGGTGTCCCTCTATTCCATACCTTTTATTACCCTCCGGCCATGGGTATAGACGTTCATTCTGCGGCCTCGAACAAATCCTACAAGTGTTATACCTAAATTGTGCGACAGCTTTACTCCCATATCAGTGGGGGCGGATTTAGAGATAAGCAGGGGGACATTTCTTTTTGCAACCTTAAGCAGTATCTCCGAGGAAACCCTGCCGCTCGTCATTATTATCCGTTCATCCGTTTGCATATCCTTCAAGATACATTCGCCAAAAATTTTATCAATAGCATTGTGTCTCCCAATATCTTCGCTGAAGAGTAATAAATCCTTTTTATCACACAAGGCGGCACTATGGACCCCGCCAGTATTCTTAAAAATATGGGAGTTAGAAACAAATTTATCCATTAGGGAAAAAATTTCATCTACTGATATTTCAATTTGAGATTTAATTCCTCCCTTTTTTTGATCACTAATATCGCTGTGTAAAGAAGTTATTCTGCCGCCGCTTGAAGTTATAAACCTTTTCTGGGTAATGCCTCCTTTCATCTGTTTGTCTTCCCACGTTTCGATTTTTACCAAACCATTTTTAGTGTCACTAATTATATCTTTAATTTGACTCTTTTCTTTAATAAGGCCTTCCGAGAAAAGAAAGCCTACAGCCAAAGAATCCAAATTCGAAGGAGTGCATATTAAGGTCATTATTTCATGATTATTGAGGAGAATGGTTAAAGGAAATTCTCTGACAACCGTATCCTCAACCCTCTTCGTGTCTTTTCCATTAACATTAAATACGTATAATCTTTTTACTTCTCGTTCCATTTTACCCGGCAATCTTTCTTATTATATTTGCGGTGTATTCGACATCTTGTAGGGTATTAAAATACCCCATGCTAAAGCGAACTGTTCCTTCGGGAAAGGTTCCAAGGGTCTTATGCGCCAAGGGGGCACAATGCAAACCTGCCCTTACAAAGATATCGAACTTGCTGTCGAGGATATGACCAGCATCTGCTACAGGGATTCCCTCCTCCATCCACGCCAAGTTGATTGATCCACAGCCGCCAAATGTGTGATTATCGCCGGTAGGTAAAATAGAATCAAATGTCATGGATATGGTGGCCGTCTGAAGATCGGCCTTCAGAGGGCCATAAATTGTGAGGCCTGGCAAACCGTGTAGTTCTTTTAGCAGGGTTGATGTAAGGGATGCCTCATGATTTTTTATCTTGTTTACCCCCTCTTTTAGAATGAAATCGACCCCTGCCCCAAGGCCGGCTATACCAGGGTTGTTTTGGGTTCCACTTTCAAGGGAATCTGGTAAAAAGTCCGGTTGTTGGGTACTTTCAGAAATACTTCCTGTTCCTCCTCGTTTTAATGGTCTAACACTCAGACCTTCCCTTATATAGAGACCCCCAGTCCCCTGGGGCCCTAAAAGACCTTTGTGTCCGGTAAAGGCAAGAAAATCAATATCATCAGCCGTAACATCAATTGGGTAGCAACCGGCTGTTTGTGCCGTATCCAGCAGGAGGGGTATTTCTCCTATAGTGCTTTTTACGGTCCTTACATCTTGAATAGTGCCACAAACATTTGAAGCGTGGTTTAAGACCATCAAGGCGGTATTTTTGTTTATAAGTTTTTTTAATGCATTGATATCTAAAAAACCTTTATTGTCGCAAGGCGCTATTGTTACGGTGATGACTGAATTTTCCTCCAGGTATTTTAATGGACGCACGACCGAATTATGTTCCATTGATGAAATAATAACATTATCACCATGGTTTAAAAAACCATAAAGAACAGTGTTGAGAGACTCAGTAGCATTCATCGTGAACACTATACGCTTAGGGTCTGTTATATTGAAAAGGGTTGCGAGGCTTTCGCGGGTGTGCTGCACAATACCTGATGCCTCGATTGATAATTGATGTCCTGACCTGCCAGGATTAGCTCCTACTTTTTCCATATAGTGAAGAACGGATTCCATGACTTGCGGCGGCTTGGGAAAGGATGTAGCAGCATTGTCTAAATATATAAATTTTTTCATGAACTAACCAGGTTCTGAATAATAGAGGAGCTCACATCTTAAAATTTCGATCCATTCAGAGCAGGAAAGAGTGACTGTCCTTGCGTCTACAATTTTGTTTATCTCTATCCTGTTCCCCCCTTCTCTTTTCATTGGAATAAAAAAGGTCCGTAGT